>JALWRJ010000104.1 GCA_026994125.1 Cyclobacteriaceae bacterium
ATCTTCTTGTTGTGTTTTCTCTTTGGTTGTACAACTTGCCAGCCACAAGCAGCTAAGCAAAACAATAGAAGTATAGGTTTTCATAAGTAGATAAAAGTGCTTAAATAATCTTGATAACTTATTTTGAATAATCGCATAAACAACAATCTAAGAATAAAAACCTAAATTATTTAGCTTTCTTTGTGAACGACCCTAAAAACTTTGTAAACAGTATAATTTTCTTTGTAAGTAGAATTTATGTCTCTTAAAATTGGCTAGTGCCGCAAACTGTAAGTAGATAGTTGGCTCCCAATAAGTTTTTAATTACGTGCGTATAAAAATGGTAATTCAGTTACCTTTGCCTCCTCAAATTTACATAATCGTTGTCCATGAAATTTCTTAAATATCTTTTCTCCATGTCGTTTACCGGAGCATTATTGCTCGTTTTTGGGGTAAGCATTGGTACAGCCACCTTTATCGAAAACGATTTTGGCCCCATTGGTTCCCAATCTATTGTGTACCGTGCAACCTGGTTTGAAATGCTCATGGGCTTAATGGTTGTAAACATGATAGGCGTAATTGTAGTTAAAAAGATGTATAAGCGCGACCGCTGGGTAAACTTATTGTTTCACGTAGCTTTTATTATAATTATTATTGGAGCTGCAATTACCCGCTTTTTTGGACAAGAGGGCATGATGCATATTCGCGAAGGGGAATCGTCAAATACCTTTTTGTCGGAGCAAACCTATATTAATGCTACCATTTTAGATGGAGACGTAAAAAAAGAGTTTCATGACAAAGTGCTGTTTAGCCGTATAAAAAATAATTCCTATTCCAATTCGGTTGCCCTGGCAACAGGCAAGGTGCATTTTAAAATGAAACAGTTTATTTTTAATGCCACACAAATAGTTGAGCACAACGAAGAAACCGGCAGCCCCATGCTTACGCTTGTTTCGGCTGGCGATCGGGGGCGTGAAAACGTATATTTTACCGAAGGGCAGGTAAATAATATAAATGGTTTACCCATAGGCTTTAATGGGAGTTTCGACCCCAACACCTTGCAAATTTTGGCTACCGATAGCGGCTTGGTATTAAACAGCCCTTACCCGGTAAACACCATGAGCATGGATACTCGCCAAATGGCGCAAATAGAACCCAATACCTGGGTGCCGGCAGCTTTTCGTACCCTTTATACGCTGGGCAATATTAATTTTGTTATTACCGGTTTCGACCCGCAAGGCCAACTAAAAATTATTTCTGCTAAACCCGAAAGCAATAGCCAGCAAACCCGCGATGGTGTGGTAATGGAGATATCGGGTAATGGACAAACTCGGGAGGTGATTTTGTTTGGGGGGCGTGGTTACGAGCCTGAGCCTGTTTTTGTAGAGTTAGGCGGTGTAAACATGAGTGTGTCTTACGGCTCGCAAATTGTCGAAATTCCCTTTTCAGTAACCCTTAAAGATTTTCAATTGGAGCGCTATCCCGGCTCAATGAGCCCGTCTTCGTATGCCAGCGAGGTGGTAGTTACCGATGGCGATGAATCGTACCCGTACCGGATTTATATGAACCATATTTTAGACCATGGCGGGTACCGCTTTTTCCAGTCATCGTACGACCAGGACGAACTGGGCACCGTGCTTTCCGTAAACAAGGATCGGCCAGGTACTACCATAACCTATATTGGCTATATACTGTTGGCCTTGGGGCTAATTGCCATCGTGTTTTCCGGCAAAACCCGGTTTAGCTATCTATCAACTCAAATTGAGCGGGTGCATAAAAAGCGACAAAAATTGGCCATTTCGTTTATTGGGTTACTGCTGGTTAGTACTACGGCCATGGCCGTAAATACTCCGGAAGCACCTCCTTTGGCACAAGCCGAGGCCTTTGGTACCTTGGTTTATCAAACTAATGGGGGGCGTATGGCTCCTATTAATTCATTGGCCAGCGACTTGCTTCGTAAGGTGTATAAAAAAGGAAGTTACCAAGGCTATACCCCCGAGCAGGTAATGTTGGGTATGATGAGCAATGCCCACGAATGGCAAAAGGCACCTATGATTCAGATTAGAGAGCGAGATGTAGATAGTGAGGCTATTGGAAGCCTAGTAGGTGTTAACGGTAAATATGCCAGCTATAACGATTTTTTTAATGAGAAGGGAGAATATAAATTAGTTGATTTAGTACAAGCCGCTTATGCTAAAAAGCCTTCTTTACAATCAAAATTTGATAAGGCTTTGATGAAAGTAGATGAGCGAGTTAATATCTCCTATATGGTATATCAAGGTATATTATTTAAGGTGTTTCCGGTGCCTAACGACCCGGCTCATCATTGGGTGTCGCCATTAGACAAAGATTTTTATACGCTTACGGGCCAGGATTCGATATTTGTGCGCAATGCTGCTTACCAGTACTTTAAAAGTGTGGCCGAAAATGACTATGACCAGGCTAATTTAATTTTAAATGGAATTAAAAAATACCAAAAAACCTTTGGTGGAGATGTAATGCCTTCGCAGCAGCACATTGCCATGGAAATAAACTTTAATAAATGGTATATTTTTAAGCGCTTGTTCCCTTATTACCTGCTGGTAGGTTTTGTTTTAATGATGCTCGTGTTTACAACCATTTTAAAACCGGTATGGCAATTAAAAATCCCAATAAAAATTATGCTTGGCCTCATAATTTTGGGCTTTATAGCCCATACGGGTGGCTTGGCCATGCGCTGGTACATTTCGGGGCACGCCCCCTGGAGCAACGGTTACGAAGCCATGACGTACATTGCGTGGGCTACGGTGTTGGCAGGTTTGCTCTTTAGTAAAAAATCGCCCATGACCCTGGGCGTAACGGCCTTTCTGGCAGGTATAATCCTATTTGTAGCTCATTTGAGCTTTTTAGATCCGCAAATAACCAACTTGGTGCCCGTACTAAAATCGTATTGGCTCACCATACACGTAGCCACTATTACCGCCAGCTACGGGTTTATGGCTTTAGGCGCTTTACTAGCCTTCTTAAACCTGTCTATAATGATTTTTAAGAATGAAAAAAATAATGTACGTTTATCACTTTCTATTGAAGAGCTTACCTATGTAAACGAAATGGCTTTGAGCATCGGTATTATATTGCTTACCATTGGCAATTTTTTAGGCGGAGTTTGGGCCAACGAAAGTTGGGGTCGCTATTGGGGTTGGGATCCCAAAGAAACTTGGGCACTGGCCTCTATCATTTTTTATGCCTTTGTGCTACATATGCGATTTATTCCCGGACTGCAAGGTAAATATGCCTTTAACCTGGCCAGCCTGCTGGCGTTTGCTTCTATTGTAATGACCTTCTTTGGAGTAAACTATTACTTATCGGGGCTGCACTCTTATGCGGCCGGAGACCCCATGCCTATACCCGGTTGGGTGTACTACAGTACCGCCACCGTTGCCGTGTTGGCGGTAGTTTCGTACTGGCGTAATCGTAAGTTTAGCCCTATCAACAAAACAGAGGAATAGTGAACGAGCATGCTTGTTTATAACCAATAGATAGTTTACACCAAAATACTTAGTGTTATTTTTAAGTTTGACTTAATCTTTTTTGCTTTTTTCATTGTATTAACACCATGTTGGCTAACTTTACTTTTCGCAAAAGTCTGCCCATCAAATGCCCTGTTTTACCATGAAAAAAATAATTTTCTACAGCTTAGTATCTATGGCAACTATGGCCTGCCAAACCGTTAAAACTAACCAGGAACACCAGTCCACCACCAACCCCTTGTTAAGCACCTGGGATACACCTTTTGGTGTGCCTCCTTTTGATAAAATAAAAAACACGGACTATCAGCCTGCGTTTGAGCAAGCTATTGCCAACCATACCCGAGAAATAGCAGCCATTACAGCCAACTCCGAAGCACCCGATTTTAAAAACACCATTGAAGCACTCGAATTTAGTGGAGCCGATTTGGGTAGGGTTTCTCGTATCTTTTTTGCCGTAAACGGAGCAAATACTAACGATACCCTCAAAGCCGTAGCAAAGGCCATGGCACCTGTGCTATCGGCACATCGAGACGATATTTACTTAAATGCCCAATTATTTAAGCGGGTTAATGCGGTGTACCTTAAGCGCGATTCGCTGGGGCTTACTTCTGAGCAGTTGCGCTTACTGGACGAAACCTACAAAGGGTTTGTGCGTTCGGGTGTTAACCTGCCGGCCGATGCACAACAAAGGCTACGCGAAATAAATAGTGAATTGGCCGCATTGGCACAGCAATTTGGTGAACATTTGCTCAACGAAACCAACGCTACCAAAGTGCTGGTAACCAACCAGGCCGATTTAGGAGATTTACCCCAAAGCCTGGTAGCGGCTGCGGCCCAGGAGGCCAAGGCCAATGGCAAACAAGGGTGGATGTTTACCTTACAACGTCCCAGCATAAATCCGTTTTTGCAATACTCCCCCAACCGTGCATTTCGCAAGCAATTATTTATGGGCTACGCTAAACGTGGCGATAATGGTAACGAAAACGATAATAACAGCGTACTGGCCAAGATGGCTGCCCTGCGTGTAGAGCGTGCCCACCTAAAAGGCTACCCTACGCATGCCGATTACATTTTATCTGATAACATGGCCGAAAACCCGGATAATGTGTTTGAATTTTTAGCTAAGGTATGGAAACCCGCCCTTGCCATGGCCACCACCGAGCGTAATAATTTGCAAGAATTAATGACCAATGATGGGGCAGAAGGACCACTTAAAGGCTGGGATTGGCGCTACTATACCGAAAAACTACGTCAAAAAAACTACAATTTTGATGAAGAAACCATGCGCCCATACTTTGAGTTTACAGCGGTTAGGCAGGGTGTTTTTATGTTGGCCAACAAACTATTTGGTCTTACGTTTAAGGAGCTACACAATGTGCCCACCTGGCACCCCGACCAGCAGGTGTTTGAAGTAAAAGAAGCCGATGGTACACATTTGGGAGTTATTTATATGGATTTCTTTGCCCGTGAAAGCAAAAGAGGAGGAGCCTGGATGAATGAACTAAGGCCTCAATCCAATACCCACGGTATGGTAACACCCATTGTAACTAATAATTTTAATTTTCCTCCACCAACAAGCGATTCGCCCTCCCTACTTTCATTTACCGAAGCCCAAACCTTGTTCCACGAGTTTGGCCATGCCCTGCATGGGTTGCTTTCTAAGGTAACCTATGAAAGCCTGTCGGGTACCAACGTACCTCGCGATTTTGTGGAGTTTCCATCGCAGGTAATGGAAAACTGGATGAGTGAGCCCGAAGTGCTGCGTTTGTATGCTAAACATTATAAAACCGGTAAAGTAATTCCGGATGAATTGATAGACAAAATTCAGGCCTCCGGCAAGTTTAATCAAGGGTTTGCCACGGTAGAGTATATGGCGGCTGCTTACCTGGATATGTACTGGCACACCCTTACAGATACCACCAGGCGCCAGGCAGCCCATTTTGAAAAGGAGCATATGGATAAAATTGGTTTAATTGAGGAGATAATTCCGCGTTACCGAAGCACGTATTTTAACCATGTGTTTGGAGGCGACCCCAGCTACTCGGCCGGTTACTACAGTTATTTGTGGTCGGAGGTGTTGGATGCCGATGCTTTCCAGGCCTTTAAAGAAACAAGTATTTTTGACCAGGAAACGGCAAAAAAATACCGCCACATGCTTAGCCAGGGAGGTACCCGCCCGGGTATGGAACTCTACAAAGAGTTTAGAGGAAGAGCACCAGAAATAGCACCTTTACTACGTAAAAAAGGGTTTATAGAATAGCGTTTTACATCCGGTAGGGGAGGCATTTAAACACTTCTCCTTTTTTAAAATCGTTTCGGCCCCGGGGCAATTCCACAAACCCATCGGCATCTACCAGGTTGGCCAAATCGCCCGACCCATGGCCGGGTAAGGGAGTAGCCATTAAACAACCCTCTGTATTATAATGCAGGGTAACTTGTAAAAAATACGTTAAATCGGGGGTAAAACTAAATGGAGCCGCCAACTTGGCGTAGATAGGAGCAGGCTCCAAACCTTCGGTACGGTACAAATAAGGTAACACATAGCGGTTAAGCCCCACAAAGCTGGAATTAGGGTTGCCCGGTAAGGCAAATACAACTCCTCGATGGTAGGTGCCAAACCAAAACGGTTTGCCGGGTCGTTGTTTTACAAAATGGAATTGCTTTTCTACGCCCAAACTGGTTAAAATTTCGGGTACAAAATCAAGCTTTCCTTTCGATACCCCACCACTTAGTACCACTACTTCATGTTGTTGTACTATTTTTTCAAGTTGTTTATGCAACTTAGCTTTATTATCTACAATGTGGTATATGTTGCTTTGGTATCCTTTGGCATGCAAATGCGCCTGTAAATTATACACGTTCGATTTGCGGATTTGATGCGGCTGTGGTTGTTGGGTTATTTCTACCAACTCATCACCGGTAGCCACAATGGCTACCTTGCAGCGTTTGTACACTTTTAGTTTTGCTTTGCCCACCGTAGCCAAAACGCCCATTTCGGCTGCTGTAATTTTTTTACCGGGGTACAAAAGCACATCTCCTTTTTTTCTGTCCGAACCCTGAGGGTGCACATGCTGATAGGCCGTTACATGATGGCCTTTTTCTACCGTAGCCACCCCCTGGGCTATGTTAATATGTTCGTATTTTATAATGGTATCGGCATGGTTGGGGCAAACAGCCCCGGTCATAACTTCAATGCAATGGCCGCTTTCTTGCAAGGTAACAGCCGGAGCCCCTGCCGGTAACATACCTTGTACCTTAAATGAGCTTAATCCGGCTTGCCAATCGGTATATCGAATGGCTATGCCATCCATCATTACCCGGTTAAAAGGTGGAAAATCTCGATCGGCCGTTATTGCTTCTGCCAATACTCTGCCAAGGCAGTTTTCAAAACTTACCTCTTCGGTTTGGTTTAGCTGTACAGTTTGTTTAATTAGTGCATCAACTTCGGGTACGGTAATCATCTGTAATTTTTTTTCAAAAATAATTCTTATCTCCCCATAAAAAGCTACAACAGCCATAAATTTATGTAGCAAACATTGGGTTTTTATACCGGTTAAAATGTACTGAAAAAAGCAACGCAATTAAGCCAACGGGTGCTACCTTTGTTAAAGCAATAAAAAGCTAATTATGGGCAAATTAACGCATATCGATGGGGCAGGGAACCCCGCTATGGTAGATGTTTCGGGTAAACCAATAACGGTTAGAACAGCTACTGCAAAGGCTGAAGTGGAGTTGGGTAAAGCCATTATGGATGCACTTAGGGAAGGCGAAATTTATACTAAAAAAGGGCCGGTTTTTCAAACAGCCATTATTGCCGGTACGCAAGCAGCAAAAAAAACAGCCGAACTTATTCCATTTTGCCATCCGGTTGGGTTAGATGATTGTAAGATAAGTATTGGCATACAGGATACCAAGGCAGTTATTACGTGTACTACAAAGGTAACAGCCAAAACAGGTATTGAAATGGAAGCTATAACCGGAGCCAGTGTGGCAGCCATTACCATTTATGATATGTGTAAGGCCATGAGCCACCATATTCAAATTTTAAACATCCGCTTACTTGAAAAAACCGGAGGTAAAAAAGATTTTAAACTTGTATAAAAATGGCACATCAAAAACACGCTAAGTTAACTAAACCTATTGGAGGGCAATACGGGCGCAATGAACTCAGCATTATGGGGGCTCCTTGTAGCGAAATTAAAACATTGTCAGGTTTGCTCATGCAACAATTGCAAAATCGGTGGAGCATTGGCTATATCGATAGCGAACACAATGCACCCACCAGTGAAAGCTGGTCGGCCATCGATAACGGAGCTTTGCGTGCATATACTGATAAAATTTCTTTTAAGCAGTTAGAATCCAGGGAGTTGGAAGTCGATTTTAGCGATTTAGACTTAGCACTTATAAATGGCAATCATTACCAGGCCGA
>JALWRJ010000105.1 GCA_026994125.1 Cyclobacteriaceae bacterium
GCCGGTTACCAGGTTGGGTGTGTCGGCCGAAAAGGTGCAAGCCACCATAGAAATACCCAGCAACCACCAAGGCATACCGCGCCCACCTAAAAAGAATTCGTTGGAGCTTTTGCCGGCACTACGGCTGGCAGCCCAACCAATGCCAATCACAATCACAAAAAAGATTCCAATAATTGTCCAGTCGATGGGTTGAAGTAGCATAAGCGTAAAGTAATATTAATTAATTATTCGGTTTTAGCCTGACAAGCAATGATAAGCTTTTCTACGGCATTTACAATTTGAATTTCAGTTTTTCCGGCCGGTTGTCGAGCATCGGTTATGGCCTTTTCGGATTGCGACACCCAATTGCTATCAGGCGAAGTGCCTTGCTCCAAATAATCCATGGCTTCCAGTCCTTTAGTAGCCAATACTAACAAGTGAATAGAATGGCTCTCAATGGATTGCAAAACCGGTGACTTACGTAATAACACATAAAATTTACCATGGTTTTGCTGCCAGGTGGTTAAGTAGGCATGTATTAGGTGTGCTTGCGATGTATCGCCAAGCAGGTAGGCCTCTACCGCTTTAGTAAAAGGATACACATCGGGTGGATCGGCTACACAGGCATCTGCAAACAGCTTATAAGGCGAATAAGTTAAGTAAATTTTCCCACCTTTGTTGCGTGTATAGCCCTGTAAAGGTTGACAAATACCGGCAAGTACTTGCAAAGGTTCTATATTTTGCTGCTGAGCCATGCCCCTAAGTATTACCTCTGAGGAAGATTGGTGATGCAAGCCAAGTTGTTCCAGTTGAATAGAGATAAGTCCCAGCCTTCTGTGCATATCATCGATATTGCGCACACTGGCAGGCGACCACAAACGTTCCGCAATGGCAGCTGTACGAGGCCAAATTCGCGAATCAATTGTAAATGGGGTAACCAACTCGCTCCACATGGTAGCCTCCCCACCTATTATTCGTTCTTTTTCATCCTCGGTTAAGGATAAGGTATCCGGCAGCGGATCTACCACATAATGCTTATCTACCGAATGAAGTAAATCGATGTAATACCCGTTGGAAAGCAGGGTTTTATAACCACTTTTGGCAGCTTTTTTCATGGCTTTTAATCCTCTCCACGACTGAATTACTGCTGATTTGGGTAAATCAGGATGAATAATTTCATCCCAGCCCATCATGTATTTTCCTTGTGCCTCCAGGGCTAACAATAGTTTACTATTAAAATAAGCCTGCAAGGCATGGTTGTCTTCCAGGTTATTTTTTCGCATAAATTTTTGAATAGCCTTATTTTCATTCCATTGTTTTCCTTCATTTTCATCGCCTCCAATATGAAAATAAGGATCGGTAAATAACGCTCCCATTTCGTTAAACAATTGATTTAGGAAGGTATAAGTTTCAGGGTTAGTGGGATCTAATGTGGGGTCAAAAATGCCTGCACCACGTTGTAATTGATATTCGCCCGGCAGGCTGGCGTACTCGGGATAGGCCGTAAGGATAGCGGTGGCATGCCCGGGTACATCAAATTCGGGGTACACCCGAATGCCTCTTGCATCGGCATACGCTACCATATCTTTTATTTGTGCTTGGGTAAAATAAAGCCCATCCGAGGCATTTTCGGTTAATTTAGGAAACAACTTGCTTTCTACCCTAAACCCCTGGTCGTCTGATAAATGCAAGTGAAGCACATTCATTTTAACCGCTGCCATACCATCAATATTACGTTTAATTACCTCCACCGGCATAAAATGGCGGGCCACATCTATCATTAATCCACGCCAGGCAAAACGGGGCGCATCCTCTATAACTAGTTGGGGCAGATAATAACCTTTTTCATTGGCCTGTATAAGTTGGAGCAAAGTTTCTAAACCGCGAATGGCACCAATATCGGTGTTGGCCGACAAGGCAATATGTTGGCTGTTAATTTCCAGTTGGTAC
>JALWRJ010000106.1 GCA_026994125.1 Cyclobacteriaceae bacterium
ATAGTTTTGAAACCTATATCGAGGGCGATTGCAACCGGCTGGCACGTTCGGCAGGTTATGCCGTGGCCAAAAAACCGGGAGTAACTTCCTTTAACCCTTTAATGATTTACGGTGGGGTGGGCTTGGGTAAAACCCATTTAGTGCAGGCTATTGGCAACGAAATAAAGGCTCATTTGCAAGATAAATTTGTATTGTATGTGTCGTCTGAAAAATTTATAAACCAGTTTATTAAAGCAGTTCAAAACAACGAGGTGCAGAGTTTTCAGAATTTTTACTTGCAAGTAGATACCTTAATTATTGATGATGTGCAGTTTTTTGGTAAAAAGGAAAAAACACAGGAAATGTTTTTTAATATTTTTAACCATTTGCACCAATCGGGTAAGCAAATAATTATGACCAGCGACCGCCCCCCACGCGATTTAAAAGGCTTTGAAGAGCGACTATTGAGCAGGTTTAAATGGGGCTTAACGGCCGATTTGCAACAACCCGATTTTGAGACTCGTATGGCCATCATTCATACCAAAATGGAGGGCGAAGGCATTATAATTCCTGATGATGTAATTGAATACCTGGCCTATACCATCGATACCAATGTACGTGAGTTAGAAGGAGTGTTGATTTCATTAATTGCGCATGCATCGCTAAACAAACGTGAAATTGACCTGGAGTTGGCCAAGCAAACCATGAAAAATATTGTGCATGATATTGAAACCGAAGTTGGGATTGATTATATCCAAAAAACTGTAGCCGAATACTACCATTTAAAACAGGAGGAACTGGTTTCAAAAACGCGCAAAAAGGAAATTGTAAATGCCCGTCAAATAGCCATGTACTTTTGCAAGGAATACACCAACCATTCTTTAAAATCGATAGGCTACCACTTTGGTGGGCGCGACCACAGTACCGTTATTCATGCCGTACAGGCTGTAAACGATTACATGGATGTAGATACCCGCTACAAGGATACCATTAAAGAATTGCAAGATAAGCTTAAAATTAAAGGCAGGTAAGGGGAGATAGTGGCTATCAGCTTGTAATCTAAACAAGTTTTTTAGCAGCCCTTGCTTACACGTAATTATTGAGCATTACCGGCATTACCAGCATAAGTACGTCTTCGTTTTCGTCTTGTTCTTCAGGAATAATAAGCCCCGCCCTGTTGGGTGCCGATAGGTGCAGTTCCACCTTTTCGGTTTCTATATTGCTGAGCATCTCAATTAAAAAGCGGGCGTTAAAGCCAATTTCAATATCATCCCCGGTGTGTTCGCATACCAGGCGCTCATTGGCTTCGTTCGAAAAGTCCAGGTCTTCGGCCGATATAAGCAACTCGCTACCAGTAATTTTTAAGCGAACCTGATGGGTGGTACGGTTCGAGTAAATGGAAATACGTTTCAATGAACTTAACATCTCTAACCGGTTAATGGACATCCTTATGGGGTTTTCCAACGGAATTACATTTTCATAGTCGGGGTAGCGCTCATCAATTAAACGGCAAATCATTTTAGTATTATCGAATTTAAAAAAGACATTCGATACATTAAAATTTAGTTCAACATCGGTATTAGCACTAGGTAAAATATTTTTTAACAGGGTTAATCCTTTGCGAGGTATAATAATAGAATGGCCGTTATCGGTAGCCACATCTACCCTTCGGTATCTTATTAGCTTATGTCCATCGGTACCCACAAAGGTGGTGTTGGTATCGGTAAAATTTACATAAACACCCGTCATGGCCGGCCGTAGTTCATCGCTGCTAGTGGCAAATATGGTATTGTTTATGGCTCGGTAAAGTACTTCGGTTGATAGGTTGTTTACTGTAAAATCGGCTTGCACTTCGGGTACTTGTGGGAAATCTGTTGCATTTTCTCCGGCCAGCTTATAATGGCCGTTGTCGCTGCTTAGCGAAATACTGTACGAGGCATCGTCAA
>JALWRJ010000107.1 GCA_026994125.1 Cyclobacteriaceae bacterium
TGTTAGAAATAACGTTTATGCATTAAATACTTGGTTAATTAATTGAATTGCACTTTTAGATTGATTTTATCATACGGATAAATCGAAATAAGGACTAAATAACCGTTTTGAATTTACTATTGTTTTAGTGAGATATTAGAAAAGTAATAAATCAAGTACTAATTAAATATAAATTTTTAAGTTATGAAAAATGTAAATAGAATTTTAAGTATGTTGCTTGGGGTTGCGCTTATTTTTGGTGCCACCTCATGTAAAAAAGACGAACCCAACATTGGGGGCGGAGGTGGAGATATACCTGTTGCCGATGGGTTTTATCTGGCTAAAAAAGGGGAGAACCCTGATGCCAATGCACAACTTGTTGCCGCAAAGGTTGATGCACCTTCTTTCTCGGCTATGGACAGAGAGGGTTTTGTTCAAGGATACATGTATTTAACGGCTGGTGATTATTCTTTAGTTGAGATTAAAGACAAGTCTGTGCTTAACACGTTTGGTGGAACTCAATCTACAGTTTCGGGATCGGATGTACGTAACCCTGAATGTGATGCAAACACATCAAGTTATGAGCTTGTTGCAGCAAAACTGGACGGAGATGCCTTTAAAATTGCTAAAGATGGATTGTATGTAGTTGGATATGATGCTACGCTTGAAGAAATTATTTTTGATGAGATAGAATCGGTTGGCATAATTGGAGCGGCAACGCCCGGAGGTTGGAGTGCTGATACTCCTTTAACCGGTAGCGTAACAGCTGATGGTGGCGAATGGAAAGTGGAAGGAGTTACTATTGATGTAGGTGAGATGAAATTCAGGTTCAATTGTCGTTGGGCTATTGATCGTAGAATTGACCCCGGTAAAGACTTTGCCAATGATAATGGGTATTCAATGTTTACTAATTATGGAGGAAGTTTTGATAATTTACAACCCGGTAACGAAGGGCCAAATATTAATGTAACTGAATATGCAGTATATACCGTTACATTTTCTTGGGTTCCTGGTACGGGTGTATCGGCTACTTTAACTAAAACAGGTGAAGCAACTCCTAAACCTGACTACCCAAGTGAGTTATATATGGTTGGCGGTTCTATTGGTGGATGGGATTGGAATGCTAATGGTGTACAATTAATACCTGTACATAGCAACCCTCATTTATTTTGGAGAATAGTATGGATAGACCCTGCATTAGCTGATCCAGGAATAAAATTTGCTCCAGTATTAGATTGGAATGGAGATTTTGGTAAAACGGGTGACGCTACTAATGGTGTTTTTGCTAAAGGAACTGAGAATGTGCCACCACCAGCAACGGCTGGCTATTATATGGTGGTTGTAAACTTAGAAAAAGATGCAGAAACAATTGAAGTTAACCCTCCCACTATTTACGGAATTGGGGATGCTTTTGGTAGCTGGGATGCAGAGGTTGCTGCAAACCTGTTTACTGTTGACAATGCAAATAAAGTAGTAAATTCGCCTGCTTTCACAGCTGATGGCGATTTAAGAATGTATGTTACTGCCTCTACTTTAAAAGCAATTGGTACGGATCCTGCTGTAGAATGGTGGCAAGCAGAATTTATAGTATTATCTGATGGCACCATAGAATATCGTGGAACTGGTAACGACCAAGCTCGTACTGGAGTTACGGCAGGCCAAACTGTATCATTAGATTTTATTGATGGTACCGGAACCATCCAATAACAAACATAAAAAAGGCATTGGTGTTTTCCAATGCCTTTTTTTTACTAAACCATCTATTTATTTCGGTTAAGGAAGTCCTTAATTTGCATATCAGAATTTAAATTTTAAAGGGAGATGCAACAACATTTACGTTTAAATCCGGGAAAACAAATCAACTGGGTGATTAACCTTGTTTTTTTTGTTTTGCTGAGTGTAATTTATGTGCCTGTTTTGGCACAAAGCCAACAGGTGTCTGGCCAGGTAAAGGATACCAATGGCGATGCGGTTCCGGGTGCTACAGTAGTCGAAAAAGGAACTCAAAACGGAGTGATTACCGATATGGATGGTAATTTTAAGATTAATGTTACGAGCAATAACGCAGTGTTAACTGTTTCGTTTGTAGGCTATAAAAACGCAGAGGTATCCGTTGGGAGTCGTACAAACTTAGCTATTGTACTCGAAGAAGACATTGAACAATTGGCCGAAGTTGTAGTTATTGGTTATGGATCTGTTGAGAAAAAAGATGTAACCGGTACTGTGGCTAAGGTAGAAGAGAAAGAATTTAATAAAGGAATTATAGGCTCGCCAGATAAATTGCTTACAGGTAAAGTGGCAGGCCTGCAAATAGAAGCAGGTGGAGAACCCGGTTCAGGAACAGCTATCAGGTTAAGGGGAATTTCCATAAATGGCCAAAATCCATTATTTGTAGTTGATGGTGTACCTCTAAGCGAGGGGGGCGTTACCGGAGGAAGAAACCCGCTAAACTTTATGAACCCGGCTGATGTTGAATCCGTTACCGTGCTAAAGGATGCATCGGCTGCCGCAATTTATGGTTCGCGTGGAGCAAATGGGGTTATTATAATTACTACCAAAAAAGGTAAGCAAGGAAAGCCTAAAATAACCTACGATGGCTTTTACTCCATTTCTAAGTTTACTAAAAAAATTGATGTGCTTACCCCCAGCCAATATAGAGATGCCATTTTTGATAAGGCTCCTCAGGAACTTAACAATTTAGGAGATGCAAATACTAATTGGGTTGATGAAGTGTTACAAATAGCACAAGGTCAAAATCATAACATAGCAGTATCAGGCGCTACTACCAAAACTACTTATTTTGCCTCTTTTAATTATTTAGATAATAAAGGAGTTATGCGAAATACGCGTAACCAAAATACTACGCTTTCTCTCAAGTTAAGTCAAAAGCTCTTTAATGATAACCTCTCCATTTCTTTAAATACTAAAAATGGGTTTACTAAGGATTTATTTGGACCAAATGTAATTGGAAGTGCGCTTCGATTTGATCCTACAAGACCTGTTTTTGATGATACCGATCCTCAATTTGGGGGCTATTATCAATGGAGCGATGCCTTAGCCGTTAATAACCCGGTAGCAACACAGGATTTAAACGATCAAAGTGGTAAAACTTTCCGCTCGCTTAGCAATGTAGAATTGGTATATAAATTACCTTTTGTAAATGGGTTATCCTTAAAGGCTAACCTAGGTTATGACCGAAACGATGGTTCATACCATGGAGTTACAAGTGAGTTTGAAAAGGGAAACGCTGTTAATAATCGTGGTATAAGTGTAACAGACCAAACTCAATTGCGTACCAGTTTACTTTCGGAATTTTATGCTAATTATACAACCGATTTTAACGGTAGTAAAAGTAAACTGGAAGCAGTAGCCGGTTATTCATGGCAAAATTTCAAAAGCGATTTTACACAGTTATCCGGTTTTAATGCAGTAGAACAAAATGGCAAATTAATTCCAACTGATACTACAAATACAAAACCGTACTCTGTTGAAAATAGGCTTATTTCTTTCTTTGGTAGAGCAAGTTTTGATTATCAGGGCAAATATTTAGTAACTGCTTCACTTCGAAGAGACGGATCTACTAGGTTTGGCGAAAGCAATAGATGGGGGTGGTTTCCATCAGCAGCTGTTGCATGGAGGATTCTAAACGAAGATTTTGCAGCCGGTTTGACAAATGTATTTTCTGATTTGAAACTTAGGGTTGGATATGGTGTTACCGGTAATCAGGAAATACCAGATTATAGGTATTCTACTTTTTATAAGTTTGGACAACCTACGGCTGCCTATCAGTTTGGAAACGAATTTGTAAATACGTTACGCCCTAAAGGAGTTGACCCTGACATTAAATGGGAGGAAACAGTTTCTACCAACTTTGGCCTGGATGCCGGGTTGTTCGCAGGTAAAGTTAATTTGTCCTTAGAGTATTATATTAAAAATGTAAATGATTTACTATTCGAAGTTGCTGTGCCAGCGGGAAGCAATTTATCCGACAAAGTGTTAACCAACATTGGCCAGGTAGAGAATAAAGGCTTTGAAGTAACCTTAAATACGGTAGTTTACGATAGAGATAATTTTGATTGGGATTTAGCCTTTAACTTTGCGACCAATAAAAATGTGGTTAAAAAAATTGATAATAATACCGACCCCAATTTTGGCGGGTATGATGTTACAGGTATTGCAGGAGATGTAGGCCAAACCATTCAGGTGCTGAAAGCCGGAGAAGAAGCTTTTGCATTTAAAACGTATGAGCAAAATTACGATGCCAATGGAAATCCCGTAGTAGGTACAAAACTAGAAATGTATAAAGATCAAAATGGTGATGGCCAAATTAACGAGCTTGATTTAGTTGTTGGAAAAAGCCCAAACCCTAAATTAATCATGGGATTAACTTCAAATATGCGATTCAAATCGTGGGATTTATCTTTTACGCTCCGAAGCAACATTGGTAATTATGTATATAATAATGTTTCTTCAAGTATGGGTTACTTTGATTTATTAACCGATAGAGTTACTAATAATATCCATATTTCAGCCTACAGAACTAATTTTAAAACGCGGCAGTTACATTCTGATTATTATGTGGAGAATGCTTCATTTTTAAAATTAGATAACATTACACTGGGCTACAATTTCAGCAAGGTTAAATTTGCAAGAATTAAAGCCTATATTACCGCACAAAATGTATTTACCTTATCCGGGTATTCAGGTGTAGAACCTGAAATATTTAGTGGTGTAGATAATAATTTATACCCTCGTTCTACCACAGTAGTACTTGGAGTAAACGCAAACTTTTAATTAGGTAACAATGAAAAAATTAATAGTAATATTACTTAGTTTTTCGGCCATATCTTGTACCGATTTAAATTTGAAACCTTCCGATGCAGATGTAGATGCAGTTGTTTTTAAGGATGGAGAAGCCTATCGCTCTTACCTGGCTAAAGTTTATGGAGCATTTAGCTTAACCGGCCAAATTGGCCCCCATGGAGATGGCGATATTTCAATAGTTAATGATGAAGGTTTTACCAGTTATATAAGAGCCTATTGGAAAGCACAGGAATTAACCACAGATGAAGCCGTAATTGCCTGGACTGATGCCGGAATTAGAGATTTACATGCCATGTCGTGGAGTTCAGAGAATCAGTTTGTTAGAGTATTATATTATAGAATATTTTACATCATAGCTTATTCTAATGATTTCTTAGCGCAATCAACGCCAGAACTCTTAGATGAACGAGGAATTAGCGACCAATGGAAAACAGAGATAGCCACCTATAGAGCCGAAGTACGGTTTTTAAGAGCGTTAGCCTATTGGCATGCACTAGATTTATTTAGAAATGTTCCTCTATTGACAAAAATTAGTACTGAATTACCCTCGCAAGCAACACCTCAAGCGCTTTTCGATTTTATAGTTGCGGAATTAAACGAGATTGAGCCATTGATGGTTGACCCTATGCAAAATGAATATGGCAGAGCCGATCGGGCTGCACTTTGGATGCTGCAAGCTAAGCTAAACTTAAATGCTGAAGTGTACATAAACCAACCTCGGTATTCAGAAGTGATTACCGCAGTTAATAAAATTGTTTCGGCTGGGTATGCACTTCATTCGAATTACAATGAATTATTCATGGCCGATAACGATAGGTTGTCTGCCCCGGCCACTACGGCTCCCGAAATAATTTTTGCACTTAACTCTGATGGGCGATATACCAAAAATTGGGGCAATACCACTTTCTTAGTACATGCAGCAATTGGTGGTAGCATGGTCGCAACCGATTATGGCGTAGGTGGCGGCTGGGCAGGCATTAGAACCACTAAAAACATGGTTGGAAAATTTGGTGACCCTCTAAATTCTTCAACTTGGGATCCCCGTAATGTATTTTATACCAATGGGCAAAACCTGGAAATAAACGACATAGGTACATTTGAAGATGGCTTTGCCGTACCCAAATTTGTAAATGTTACATCGCAGGGTCAGCCGGGAGTAGATACTGATTTCCCCGATACTGATAATCCCATCTTTAGGCTGGCCGATGCCTATTTAATGTATGCCGAAGCTGTATTACGTGGTGGGGCAGGAGGTGATGTAACTACGGCTTTAGGTTACATAAATGCCTTACGTCAAAGAGCCTATGGAGATAACTCAGGCGATATTACTGCCTCGGAGCTTACCCTCGATTTTATTTTGGACGAACGTGTTCGCGAGATGTATTGGGAAATGACCCGTAGGCAGGATTTAATACGTTATGGAAAATTTATTGGCGCAAACCAAGAAGTGTGGCCTTGGAAAGGCGATGTGAAAGAAGGGGCTAAGGTGGATGATAAATACATTATTTTCCCTATTCCCGCTTCCGATTTAAATGTAAACGAAAAATTGGTTCAAAACCCGGGGTATTAATGTTAATTTACTCGTGTAGTCTTCATAAATTGTTACTCGATTAATTAATAGTTGGCAGTGTAGGAAGTAGCCTGCACTGCCTTTTTTATACCTTTGAAATAATTGTCATGAAATATATTGCTTCTCTTTTTTTAGCTTTTACTGGCCTTTCCACCCAAGCTCAGGTTACCACCAACCCCACCTGTTTTGCCGCTGCCGATGCGGTTACTATTATCTACGATGCTACCCAAGGTACATCCGGTTTAGTCGGTGCCACTAAAGTATATATGCATGCCGGAGTTATTACCGATAGCCAAAACGGTACCAGTTGGCAACATGTGGTAGGTAATTGGGGACAGGACGATGGCATTGGGCAAATGACCAAAATGGCAGGCGAATCCGATAAATGGCAAATTACTATTACACCTCGAACTTATTTCAATGTTCCGGCTTCCGAAACCATTTACCGGTTAGGCATGGTGTTTCGCAATGCCGATGGCACCAAGGAAGGTAAAAACGATGCCAATGGCGATATTTTTGTTAACCTGGCTCAAGATGCCGTTAATCTGCAAATAACCTCTACTAACCCAATGTTAGTGAATACCAACGATGTGGTATCAATAACAGCCACTACGTGCAGCAATGCTACCTACACGCTTTATATAAACAATGTGCTCGAAACTACCGCATTGGGTACAAGCCAGTTTAGTTACAATTACACCGTACAGCAGCCGGCCGGTACCGAAATACAAGTAAAACTTGTAGCCGATGTAGCAGCCAGCAGTAATACCCAAACTTTTTCTTTTGCTGTAAGGCAACCCACCGTTGTACAACCCAGGCCGGCCGGTATTACCGATGGCATAAATTACGATACCGACCCAACCAAAGCAACCCTATCCTTGTGGGCGCCTTTTAAAACATCGATCTATGTAGTGGGTAGTTTTAATAATTGGTCGGTTAGCCCGGCCTATCAAATGAAACAAGATGGTGAGCATTTTTGGCTTGAAATTAACGGGCTAACCCCCGGGCAGGAATATGCCTACCAATACCTGGTAGATGAAACCATTTGGATTGCCGACCCCTATGCCGATAAAATTTTAGACCCGGACGACCAATGGATTCCTGAAAGCACTTACCCAAACCTAATGCCATATCCGGCCGGAGCTACCCATGCCAATTGGTACCAAAATCGGGCAGCCATATTGCAAACCAATCAAACAGAATTTGCCTGGCAAAACGCTAATTTCAAAAAACCTCCACAAGAAAACCTGGTTATATACCAAGTGCTGGTACGCGATTTTTTAGGACCGGATAATATGAATTACCAAGCCCTTATCGATACCTTGGGCTACATCCAAAAGTTAGGTGTAAATGCCATTCAATTGCTCCCCATTATGGAGTTTGGGGGTAATGATAGCTGGGGCTACAACCCTACGTTTATGTTTGCGGTAGATAAGGCCTATGGCACCAAAAACGATTTAAAGGCTTTTATTGATGCAGCCCATGGCCGGGGTA
>JALWRJ010000108.1 GCA_026994125.1 Cyclobacteriaceae bacterium
GTGTATGGATGCGCTACAGCCGCTTTGCGCGATGCCAACAATGGTGAACGTATTTTGCAGCGCTCGTACAATAAAACCGGGCTGCACATCGAAATTATATCGGGTACAAGCGAAGCCGAGATGCTGCAATTAGCCGTACAAAAAGCGATGCCAACAACTAATTATTTGCATGTGGATGTGGGAGGAGGCAGTACCGAGCTAAGCTGGGTAAAAGAGGGTGTTTGTTATGCGACCAATTCTTTTAAGTTGGGTTCGGTACGTAATATGCGAGGCAGGCACCAACCCGAAACCTGGGATGCCATGCAACGCTGGATTAGCCAGCACAAACCTGCTGCTGCGCTTGCTGCTGTAGGTACAGGTGGCAATATAAAATCGATAGCCAAGGTGGCACAGGTTAAAAAAAATACTCCTTTGTCACTGAGAAAGCTTAAAGAAACCATTGAATTAATAAATGAAAAAACTATTGCCGAACGCATTGATTTATTTCAAATGCGCGAAGACCGAGCCGATGTAATTCCGTTTGCTTCTGTGATATATTTAAAGGTAATGCAATGGGCCGAAGCCCCCGAAATTTGGGTACCCGATGTTGGTCTTAAAGATGGCATTATAGAAATGTTGTATCAGCGCGATAAATGATGCACCACCTTATTATTTATTTTTTACGTAAATTTTTTGGAAAAAATTGTAAACCCTTTACTATTGCGCCTTATCTTATGAAAAGGTTCAATACACTCTTATTTATGCTGCTGATAATGCCTTTTTTAGGCAATGCAGAAGCTATAGTAAGGTCTTCGTCCGACTATTCCGAGAAAGAAATTAAGGAAGAAGTTGAGCATTTGGCTATTGTTACCATTGTAGATAAACTTTTGCTTAGTTCGGGCGGTGGAGGCGATTTATTTGCTGAATTACCTGCTGATTTTAAGGATTTAGCACCTGAATTTTGTAGTTCCAAGCAACAACTCTTGCCAATATATCCGGCAATATACCCATCGGTTTCGCTTTATACACTTTATTGTTCGTTAAAGATTCCGTTTTAATTATTTTACAATTTTTAGCCCTGTTCTGCTAAGGGCAATCTACCTGCTCGATTCCCCGGGCAACCCATTATTTGTATTAATTTTTTAGTACGACAATTTACACAAAATGAAAAACAATTTTGATGTAGATAAATGTTTACATGATTTAAGACATTATCTACCGGCACAAGCCACCTTAAAAGACTTTGTGCATCATAACTCTTTGCATTCGTTTCAAGATAAAGAATTTTTTGAAGGTATTTTTAGCGCTTCAAAAATATTTGGCTTTAAAGTTACTTTTAATATAAACGAATATCGAAAACTGTATAGCCAGGGCAGAATAAGGAAGGAAATCTTAGACCATGTTATTATAAAAAGTAAGGGTAAAGATAACCTGGAAAAATACCTGTCTAAAATGCTGTCTCATCCTTACAAACAGGAGTATAACCCACGGATTGGCCGCACAAGAGCCCTTTGGAAATTAACCTATAAAATTGATATTAATAATTTAGTACAGCCCCTACTTTTTAGGATTATAGGAAGCTATCTTGACCAGGGAATAGCCATGTGGCATTTTCCGTTTGAAGATGAAGGACTGTTAAACGCAATTAAAATCCTGGAGCAAAATAGTTTTTCAAGCTTTTTTAAAGGATCGCGCGCTAAAACCCTGTTATTCGATTCAAATTTATCCATCACTGGTTTGTTGGATATATTGGTGGGCAACCCGGATTACTACCGAAATTATTTATTTGACCAGCAATATGCGCATAAAGGATGGAGTGGTATATTTTCGGTAATTGAACAAAACAGAGATCATATCTTTTATAAGAAAAAGGTGGCTTTTGAAGAGCTTATTTTGTTGGAGTTGCTACTGGAAATTGATGCCCTGGATAGTGAAGTTAAAAATTGGAAGCCTTTAGCACAAGATTTAACTGATGTACCAAAAGACATACTTGCACCCGTTGAAATGGGTGAGTTGGAGGAAATACTACAACTTTGGCAGGAAGCTTTTGAGTGGGATTACTACGATGATGTACTAAGTGCAGTAGAGCATCTTTCCAAAACCAAAAGGGTAGAAAAAGAGGGAAAAGCCACTTTTCAAGCTATGTTTTGCATAGATGATCGGGAGGGCTCCTTACGAAGGCACCTTGAAATGGTTGACCCCCATTGCGAAACCTTAGGTGCGCCTGGTTATTTTGGTGCTAATATTTATTTTCAGCCTTTTGGTGGTAAATTTTATGATAAAAACTGCCCGGTAGCCAATACACCAAAGCATTTAATTAAAGAAGTAGAAATAGGTGTTCGCAGGCATCATAAAGTTAAACCTACCTCGCTTTTTGATGCCTTTATGCGTTCGGTTTCGTTAGGGGTTACAGCCGGCTTTCGGTTGTTGCTCGATGTGGTAAACCCTAAAATGAGGCCGGATATTTCGGATGCCTTTTCCCACATGGACATGGAAGGCAAACTACTTATTGAAAACCCCGGCCCCGAAGCCGTAGAAAATGGCCTGCAATTAGGTTACCGGGTAGATGAAATGGTAGATATTGTGTTTAATTTATTAACCCAAATTGGTCTTGTTAAAGATTTTACCAACATTGTGTACGTGGTGGCCCATGGTAGTAGTAGTGCCAATAACCCCCACCACGGGGCACACGATTGCGGAGCTTGCAGTGGCAGGCCAGGGGCTGTGAATGCCCGGGTATTTGCTTTTATGGCCAACCATCCCAAAGTACGCGAAGCCTTACAGCAAAAAGGAATAGCTATTCCCGAAACTACTCAGTTTGTAGGAGCTATGCACGATACCGCCAGCGATGAAATGGGCTATTATGATGTGGATATTTTAACCAATACTAACAAAATAGAACACAAAAAATATGTGGCTGCCATTGAAGAAGCGCTAGACTTAAACGCAAAAGAACGAGCACGTAGGTTTGCTTCTATTAATATTAAAAAGGATATTAAGCATATCCGAAAAGAAATTAAAAAACGTTCGGTTTCGTATTTTGAACCTCGGCCCGAATTGGGGCATGGTACTAATGCCCTTTGCCATGTAGGCAATAGAGAAAAAATGAAAGGCCTGTTTTTAGATAGAAGAGCCTTTTTACAATCGTACGATTACCGCACCGACCCTAACGGAGAAATTTTAGCTCAGGTAATGGCTCCGCTACCTGCTGTGGGAGGAGGGATTAATTTGGAATATTATTTCTCCAGAATGGATATTGAAAAAATGGGAGCTGGCACCAAGTTGCCTCATAATGTAACCGGTTTAATTGGAGTAACTAACAGCAGCGATGGCGATTTGCGCACCGGCTTGCCCCTGCAAATGATAGAAAACCACGACCCGGTAAGGTTATTATTAATGGTAGAGCATTACCCCGAAATAGTGCTTAAAGTCATAAAATCTGCTCCGGCAAACTACGAATGGTATAGTAAAGGGTGGCTGCATTTAGTGGCCATTAGCCCCAAAGATGGCAGCTTGCACTATTTTAGAAACGGGGCGTTTGAGCCTTATAAACCTAAAAAGGAAGTTGAACTTACAGATAATGTATTGCAACTAATAGAACAGTGGGAAGAAATGGAAACTAACCATATTCTTGATGCCACCAAAGAAAATATTCCAACCTATGTGTATCCAAATAAAAAGAAATAACCCATGACTATTTTATATGTATTGCTTATAGTGCCTGCCATCGCCCTGGTATTGGGCTTTGCCCTTCCTAATAAAAGTGAAAAGGCACTTTATTTGGTATCGGTTGCCAGTGTGGTTATTAATATGATAACCTTGCTGGCCGTAGGCTTTTTATGGTACCGGGTGGGTTTTGACCCACAATTCCTAAAAGGCCCCCTGGTTTTTAACTCCGAAGAAATTAAGTTTTCGATTAGTTTATACCTGGATGGATATAGCTATGTGTACTTACTGCTAGCCACTTACTTAACAGGAATTATTGTAGTTTTTAGCAAAAATTATATCCACCGCGAAAAAGGTTATAAGCGTTATTTTAACAACATTAAGTTTTTTTACCTGGGTATTTTAATTGTATTGCTGGCCGGTAACCTGGAATTAATATTTGTGGGTTGGGAAATTATAGGAGTTACTTCGTTTTTCCTTATAGGATTTTATCGCGAACGTTACTTGCCGGTAAAAAATGCCTTTAAGGTAGTTTCGCTTTACCGGTTGGCCGATATTGCCCTGCTTTTAGCTATTTGGTTATCGCACCATTATTTTGGTTACAGTATAAACTTTTTTATTTTAAATTTAAGTGGGCTACACAGCCCCGAACAGCATATCGTAGCCGAGCAGTTTTATCATTTTGCTATTCCGGCCATGTTTTTAATTGCTGCCATGGTAAAATCGGCACAGTTTCCTTTTAGTTCGTGGTTGCCACGGGCAATGGAAGGGCCCACCACATCGAGTGCAATTTTTTACGGATCGCTTTATGTGCATATTGGTGTATTCTTGTTAATTAGAACAGCCCCGTTTTGGGCAACCAATAGTTGGTTTCATATAATAATTGGTGGTGTTGGTTTCATAACTTTTATCCTTTCGGCCATTACCTCCAAGGTGCAGGCAACCATTAAAACCCAAATAGCCTACTCATCATTAGCTCAAATTGGGCTTATGTTTATCGAATTAGCCTTTGGACTGTACTGGGTTGCCATCATTCATTTTGTAATCAATGCGTTGTTTAGGTCGCATCAATTACTTATTTCGCCATCGGTACTGAGTCATCGTATTCACGACCAGGTATTTCATTTTCAAAAACCGGCACCACAAAGCACCCAAGGCGTGTGGAATAAAGTAAAACTATCGGTGTATATATTAAGTATTAAAGAATTTAACCTGGATACTTTTCAATACAAATTTTTATGGAACCCACTAAAAAAGTTAGGTAAGTTAGTAGATAACGTAGATAATAAAGTGGCGTTTGTAGTAGGCTTGGTGGTGTTTTTTACCGGGTTGTACTATGTGTATCATATTAACCTATTGCCGCATAATTTGCTTAGGTATGCATCCGAGTTTTTTGCTGCTTTTGGGTTGCTTTTTATTCTTAAATCGTTTGTTGAGCGTAAAAACAGTTTTCATGCCTGGGCTTTAATTATTATAAACCAGCTTTATCAATCTTTAGCATTTGGCTTTAACGAACAGTTCGATTTTAACCAAGTACATATATTTTTAAGTGGAATTTTACTTTCTTCGGTGGTTGGTTTTTGGGTAATTCAAAAGCTAAAAAAGAGCAACAAAAGTATTTCGTTAAACGATTTTCATGGCCATACGCAGGAGCATCCCAGGTTGGCCTTTTTATTTTTACTTGCTTCGCTTGGGCTGGCCGGGTTTCCTATAACCCCCACCTTTATTGGCGAGGATTTAATGCTTGGTCATATTGAAGAGAACCAGTATGTGCTGGTGTTTTTAATAACGCTCAACTTAATTTTAGACGGGCTGGTAATTTTTAGAATTTATTCCAGATTGTTTCTTGGGCAACATAAAAGTGCTTACCACGAATTTGCCTATCGATCATCTTAACCTTTTAATCAAAAATATTTTTCAATAAAAACAAACATTCTTTATAATGAATACAACTTCTATACCTAAAACGGGCTTTGAAGGATTCAAAGCCCATTTTAAAGATGATTTAATTTCGGGGTTTAGCGTATCGCTTATAGCTTTACCTCTGTGCCTGGGCATAGCCATTGCCTCGGGGGTGCCTCCATTGGCCGGTTTAATAACAGCTATTATTGGAGGTATAGTTGCCTCTCGTATATCGGGTTCGTTTGTAACTATTAGCGGGCCGGCTGCCGGGCTTATTGTAATTACTTTAGGGGCAGCCGAAGCCATGGGGGGTGCCGGTGCCGAATCGGGCTATGCCGGCTACCCGCATGCATTGGGCGCTATTGTAATTGGTGGTGTAATTATGGGGCTGTTTGGGCTCCTTAAAGTAGGTAAAGTAGGCGATTACTTTCCGTCCTCGGCAGTACATGGCATGTTAGCTGCCATAGGGGTTATTATTATTATTAAACAAATTTTTCCTGCCCTGGGGGTGGTTTCACCCAAAGGAGAAATTTTAGAAGTAGCCACCGATATACCCCATGCGTTTACCGAAATGAGTTTGCCATCGGTAATTATTTCGGCTATTACACTTCTAATTTTAATTGTACATCCTTTACTTAAATTAAAGTTTATAAAAATGATTCCTGCCCCTATGTGGGTATTAATTTTTACTATTCCAATTGCTTACCAAATTGGGCACGAGCATTTCTTTTTAGTTAAAATATCGGGCACCGAGCACTTATCTATGGTTAAAATGCCTCATAATTTATTTGGAAAAGGAGGTATTCACTTTCCTTCGTTCGAAAAAATTGGTGAATCTGCCTTTTGGGTAGCGGTAGTTGGGGTAGCTTTAGTTTCGGCCATTGAGAGTTTGCTTAGTGCTAAAGCGGTTGATAGCTTAGACCCTTATAAACGTAAATCTAATTTAGATAAAGATTTAATGGCCATGGGCTTTGGTTCTTCGTTGGCTGCTTTAGTAGGGGGGCTGCCTATGATTTCTGAAATTGTTCGTTCTTCGGCCAATGTTAATAATGGGGCAAAAACCCAATGGGCTAACTTTTTTCATGGTACTTTTTTGCTTATTTATTTTCTTGTGGCCGTTTCTATCATCGAAATGATACCCATACCGGCACTTTCTGCTATGCTAGTGTTTACCGGATATAAATTGGCACACCCACGGGAGTTTGTTCACATGGCTAAAATAGGTAAAACAGAAATTATTGTATTTGTAATAACCTTAATTGCAGTGTTGGCTTCAGACTTGATTATTGGTATTATTATTGGCATCATTGTAACTTATATTTTTACACTGGCTAAAGGCAATCCGGTTAAAAATTTATTTAGGGCTAATGCGAACATCCAAGGTGATACCATTAAATTAGAAGGCTATTTAACATTCTCTAATTTCCTATCTTTAAAAAAGAAATTAGATGCAGCTTTGGCGGCCAATAATGCCATTACCCTGGATTTTGCACAGGTAACTTTTGTGGATCATACCGTTATACACCATTTAGAAGATTATGAAAGGGATGCGGTTGTAGCCGGCAAGCGGGTTAATACCATTAATATGGAAGGGCTAAACCCCGAAACCAACCATAGCCTGGCCGCACGCTCCAGAAAATATGCGGCTCCGGCTGTGCAAACGGTAGCTACTAACCGTGGTGCAGAACTCGAAGCCTTTGCCAAAGAAAATGGCTATTCCTTTGAGGTAGAAACTTCCGATTTTGAGGATTGGGATTTTTATCATTTAACCATTCGTCATAAAATAGTTTCCATAAAAAGATTAATTACTATAATAGAGGGGGCTGTTACCTACACAGTGGCAGATGTTAAAACTAAATCCGGGGAGCTTTCAACCGAAGATTTTGATAAGCAAACGGTTGTAAAAATATCAGGACTACCATCGGTTCCTAAGTTTTATATGCATAAAGCCGATTTTGTGGATAAGTTAAAAGATGCGTTAGGTAAAGATGATATTGATTTTGAATCGAACCCTGAATTTTCAAACAACTATGTGTTGCGTTCGGACGGCATGGAAACCGAAGTGCGCGCTATGTTTACCGATGCCTTAATGGCACATATTAATGCTAACGGTTCTCATTTTATGAGCGGTAATGGTAAAGATTTACTCTTGCATTTTGATGATAAGTTGCTTTCTGTTGATGAGATTAAGCAATTGATTGATGCTGCCAAACAGTTGGTAAAATTATTAAATTACTAGGCTATACTATGTACAACAGGAACTTTTACGGTTAAGTTGTTAAAAGTTCCTGTTTATTTTAGGTATTACAAGA
>JALWRJ010000109.1 GCA_026994125.1 Cyclobacteriaceae bacterium
TTATAATTCATATTTACCACAGATTGCCACCGAGGATAAAATGGATGGGGTTAGCGCTAAAGGGTTTTCGTATGGCTACATAGGTAGTGTTATTTTATTGGTAATTAACCTGCTGATGATACAACAACCCCAATGGTTTGGCTTAGCGGCTGGTAGCTTGCCCGCCCGGCTGTCGTTTGTTATGGTGGGGCTTTGGTGGATGGGCTTTGCACAAATTACCTTTAAATGGATGCCAGGCGAAGCCTCCGAAACCCAAACCAAACCCAACATGCTTACCAATGGCTACAAGGAAATTAGGAAGGTCTGGTTTCTACTAAAAACTATGCCGGTAACGCGTATGTTTTTAATCGCTTTTTTATTTTATAATACCGGGGTGCAAACTGTAATGTATATGGCTGCCCAGTTTGGCAGCAAGGTGCTCAAGCTGGCAGGTAATGAACTTATCCTAACCATTTTAATTATTAACCTGGTGGCCATTGCGGGCTCCTACCTGTTTGCCAAAATTTCAGAAATTAAAGGTAATAAGTACTCCTTACTTAGTATGTTGTTTATATGGATACTGATTTGTGGAGGCGCCTACCTGATTACAACCAAAATGGCCTTTTTTACCTTGGCGTTTGTGGTGGGCATGGTAATGGGAGGTATTCAGGCGCTTTCGCGGGCTACTTATGCTAAATTGGTGCCATCCGCTACGCAGGATTACGCTTCTTTCTTTAGTTTTTACGATGTAACGTATAATGTTTCTATTGTAATTGGTACGTTTTCGTATGGCTTAATTGAATATATAACTGGTAGTATGCGAAACAGTTCGTTGGCTTTAGGCCTGTTTTTTCTGGTGGGCGTACTTATGCTCGCACGGGTTAAGTTACCAGGGAAGCCTTCGGTTTAGCAATGCAGTAAAATGGTGTTTTAATACCTTAAATGTTTTACTGAATTACCCGAATCGCGTAGTTCCTCCAACGATTCAATGCCTATTTCCAAATGTTGGTCAACAAAGTTTTTAGTTACTTTAGTGTCGCTTTTGTCGGTTTTAACTCCGCTGGGTATCATGGGGTTATCGCTTACCAATAGCAGAGCTCCTCTGGGTATTTCGTTTTTAAAACCTACGGTAAATAAAGTGGCTGTTTCCATATCAATACCCATAGCACGAGCCTGGCGCAATCGCTTTTTAAAACCCTTGTCGTGCTCCCACACTCTGCGGTTGGTGGTAAATACTACTCCTGACCAATAGTCCAGACCCTTGTTTTTAATGATAGACGACACCGCACGTTGCAGGTTAAACGATGGTAAAGCAGGTACTTCAGGGGGCAGGTAGTCGTTGCTGGTACCTTCGCCACGAATGGCTGCAATAGGTAAAATGTAATCGCCCAAGGCAGTTTTCTTTTTTAACCCTCCACATTTCCCTAAAAAAAGCACGGCTTTGGGCGATATGGCCGATAGTAAATCCATAACAGTGGCAGCCATAGCACTGCCCATTCCAAAGTTAATGATGGTTATATCGTTGGCTGTTGCTGTTTGCATAGGTTTGTCTTCACCAATAACTTCAACCCCATATTTTTGGGCAAACATGTGAATGTAGTTTTTAAAATTGGTGAGTAAAATATAATTTCCAAACTGATCGAGTGGTGTGCCCGTGTAGCGCGGTAGCCAATTTTCTACAATGCTTTGTTTTGTAATCATTTACCTTAGTTTTATAAAGGCAAAGGTACAATCAATTATATTGTGTTGCATATTTGTGGTATGCAATCTTTAAACTTTCCTTCGTTTGAACCTAAGTTAATACACCAGGATGGCGAAACCCGTATTTTTGATAAGGTACGGGGCAAATACGTGTTGCTAACTGCTGAGGAGTGGGTACGGCAACATGTGCTTTACTATTTAATACACAAGCTGAGTTATCCTAAGGGGCTGATTAAAGTAGA
>JALWRJ010000110.1 GCA_026994125.1 Cyclobacteriaceae bacterium
GGTATCTCCTACTTGCACATCTTTTATGGAAACGGATTGTTGGCTCCCATCGGGTAGTATTTTTATTACTTGCTTGGGTTGCAGTCCAATTAGTTTTTTTATAGCCGAAGAGGTATTCGATTTAGCTTTCTCTTCAAGCAATTTACCAATGAGTATAAAGGTAATAATGGCAGCTGAGGCTTCGTAATACACATGAGGCTCTAAACCACGCTGCAGCCAAAACTGTGGATTAATGGTATTAAACAAGCTAAAAATAAAAGCTATACCGGTGCTTAAAGCAACCAGGGTATCCATGTTGGTAGTTTTATGTTTTAATTGATTGACAGCACTGGTAAAAAAACGAGCACCAAAAATAGCAAGCACAGGCAAAGTAAGTGCCATCATAACCCAGTTTGCATAAGGCAAATTTTCGAAAAACATACCAATGGCCATTACCGGTATAGTAAGTACTGCTGCCCCAATGGTATGCCTGGTAAGTACTTGCAGTTTACTCGCTTGTTGTTTCTCGGCTTCTTCCCGGGCCAGGTCGTCATCTTCTTCTACAATCATATCATAGCCCAACCCGTTTAGGGTAGTTCGCAATTCATTGGGAGATAATTCCAACGATTCGAACTCAATTTTAACACTGGCATTGGCATAATTAACCTCAGCCTTGGCTACTCCATCGGCCTGGTTTAGGGCATTTTCTACACTAGTAGCGCAGGCTGCACACGACATGCCTGTTACCGGAAATGTTTTGATTTTTGTTGTAGCCATAGTTTGTCCTCTTTTATACATTGGGTTTTCTAAAAGCAAAACTAACAAGGATGTATCGGCCGCTTATTACAAAATTTTGATACAATTAATAAAATTATGAGTAGTAACACCTGTTAAAATAAGACCTTTTGGTATTGTTTAATTTAAAGAAATTAATTAGATTAAAGGTTAAATTCTAACACCTAAAATGTACAGCCATGAAAGCACTACTACTCCTACTCACACTACTGGTTATTGACACTCCTTTTACAACGGTTGATAAAGAAAAATCGAAGTTTGAAGGTTCATGGAAGCTAGTTAAATACAACTATGACAATGGAAACGAATTAAATGATGTACCTCCTTTTATGAAGTATGTAAAAAATGTAACCAAATCGCATTTTTCGTGGTGTTCGTATAATCCTGATGATGGCAAGGTAGTAGGCATGGGAGGAGGCACCTATTTTTATGATAAAAACAGGTATGTTGAAAAAACAGATTTTTGGTACCCGGCAGGTTCAGGTATCCCCGGCACCGAAACATCCTTTTCGTATTCGTTTAAAGGCAAACAGTGGAGAATTGAAGGGTATATAAAATCGTTAACCTTAAACCCATCGACCGGTGAGTTTACCGAAGTGGATTCAACTTACATGGTTGAGGTATGGCAACGGTTAGAGTAATCTAAAAAAGGCTACTACTATGCCATCGATTTAACTAAATGCTTAGTCTCCATTTGATTGGGTGCTGATGCACTTTGATTGGCAGGTTGTTGGTAGGTGGCCAATACTTGTCTAAAGCTATCTATGTTATAATCAAGTTGATATGCTAACTCCTGGCAAAATAGTTTCTTTTGCCAATTAAGTTTTTTTACAGCTATTAACTCGCAAATGTTGTTCATATAAGCCTGCTTTTGTTTAGGAGAAAGCGCTCCAAATGAGCCTATCGGTTCGGGAGATTCTATTAAGCGATTAAGCTCTGCCTTTGAAAAGTTACATTCTTTGGCCACACGTTTTATAAGCTTAGCTTCAGGAGAAGCGGTTGCTACGGATGGAATTTCAGCCAGGTGAATGAGTACATTAATGCGTTGTCTTGATACGATATCCATACTAATTTACAAATCTAAGCCAACCCGATTCTTAAATTATCGCATTAAAATAGGGCTAATATTTTAAAAACAAAAGCCCAAGCTTATAAAATTACTATTTTGGGCGCAGAATTACAGGTATTTGGCTACAAACCGGGTAAGTTTACTTATAATATTAGAATAAGGCGGGTAAAAAAACTTAATAGAGGTAAGCCCAACGCGTTGTTTTAGTACTGCTTTTTCGTTGGAAAAAGCCAAAAACCCATAATAGCCATGCGACTTACCAATGCCGCTATTGTTTACCCCACCAAAGGGAAGATCGTGGTTTGTAAAATGCAGTACCGATTCGTTTACACAAACCCCACCGGCAGGCACCTGTTTAATAATTTGTTTTTTATTTTTAGCTGACCTGCTAAAGATATATAGTGCTAAAGGTTTAGGACGCTTACCAATGGCCTCGATAACTTCGCTTAACCGGGAGTATTTAACCAAGGGTAATAGCGGGCCAAAAATTTCTTCTTGCATTATTCGGCTACTCTCAGCTGCCTGGGTAATGAGGGTAGGTTCAATAAGGTTATCGGAGGCCGAGGCGGTTCCTCCAAAGCTAATATTACCCCCTGTTTCAATTACATCTTCAAGCAAGCCAGTAACACGCTTAAAGTGGCTATTATTTACAATTCGTGCGTAATCTTCTTTGTTTACTTGTTCATCTTTATAATATTCCCTTTGAATAGCTTTTTTGAGCTCTTCCTGAAAAGCTTCAAAAACATTATTATGAACAAAAACATAATCGGGAGCAATGCAAGTTTGTCCACAGTTCATAAACTTACCCCACACCAACTTTTCGGCAGCATCTTTAATATGGGCAGTTTCATCCACTATAACGGGCGATTTACCGCCTAGTTCTAAGGTTACCGAAGTTAAATTTTTGGCGGCAGCTTCCATCACAATTTTACCTACTGCTGGGCTACCGGTAAAAAAGATATGGTCGAATGGCAAGGCCAACAATTGCTGCGAAGTATGTACTTCGCCCTGAATTACTTTAACCTCATCTTCTAAAAACAATTCGTCCATCATATCCTCAAGCAATTGGGCTGTGTGAGGGGTCATTTCCGATGGTTTTAAAATAGCGGTATTGCCGGCTGCAATGGCTTCAATTAGGGGCAGCAGCATAAGGTTAAAGGGATAGTTCCATGGAGCTATAATGAGGCACACTCCTTTGGGTTCTACATAAATAGACGAGGAGGAACCAAATAATGGCAATGGTGTGGGTACCCGTTTGGGGCGCACCCAGCGGTGCAAGTTACTAATAGCATGCCGGGCAGCAGCTACCACCGGCTGCACTTCGGATAACAATACTTCTACCTCAGGCTTTTTAAAATCGTTGTAAAGTGCTTCAATAATTTTGTCGGTATGGGCGGTTACCCAGCGCTTAATTTTTTTTAGTTTAGTTTTTCGATCAGCAATACTACCCGCCCGTAGCTCAACCGATTTGCGTTTTTGAGCCTCAAATAATTCTACAAAAGGATTGGTTTCTGTTTGGGTTCTTTGCGCAGTATTCATAGTATTGAGTTTAATTCCTTAAATATACAACCTAAATTTTATATGGATAAGATAGACGCGCTCAATCAGGTAGCAAAATTTCATACTACCTTTAAACATCCGGTACTTGCCAACCCGCAAATTCCATCTGCTAAGCGCTGTAATTTACGCGTTTCGCTATTGCAAGAAGAATTAAACGAGCTTAAAGAGGCCATCGAAAACAATAATTTGGTAGAGGTAGCTGATGCGCTTTGCGATATTCAGTATGTATTAGCCGGAGCAGTGTTAGAATTTGGTATGGGCGAAAAATTTGTAGAGCTGTTTAATGAAGTTCAACGCTCCAACATGAGTAAGGCCTGTAAAACACGTGAGGAAGCGGAACAAACGGTGGCTCATTACCGGAAAACTAAAGGGGTATCGGCTCATATTGAAGAGCATGACGGCTTGTTTTTGGTGTATAGAAACGATGATAAAAAAACGCTTAAATCGGTGGCCTATTCGCCTGCTAATCTAAAAGGAATTTTAGAAAATAAATGAGACGATCTATGCTGTATAAAGGCAAATGTTTAAAGAGTGATATAAGGGAGGGTATTAGAGGTTTAGATTATTACCAATGGCTTTATAATCCGTTTGTAAATCCATTTTTAGCTCTTTTAACATTTCGCGGTACATTTTTAACACTATTTCGTCTTCTCTTTTTCCCAGGCCATAATACACCCCGTAAAGCACCCGGGTATCTTTATAATAAGGTTTAGTCCATATTTTAGCCCCATTTAAATTGTACAGGTTAAATTCTACTTCCAGTTGGTAATCGGCACTAAACATAGGCAGCCCTAACAAGTTAATGGTATAAAGAGTAAGTGTTGAAAATATAAACAGCGCCTTATTTGTCATGTTAGATTCATTAATGGTAACTACACTTTCTATTGTGCCCTTATAGTTTCCATTTTGTTCACATATATTGGGTAGTTCGCGTTGAAACAATGTAAACATTTTACTATTTCCGGGAAGGCTACCCAAAGAGGCCAAGCTAATTTTGTGTTCGCCATTTTTTATTTTTAGGGCTGGTAACTTAGGTGATACCTGCTGCTCACCGGGTTGCAGCAAGGCCGGGTCGAAGGTGGTTTTACATGCTGTTAAAACAAAAGCACCGAGCATTAAGATGAAAAGTTTATTCATACCAGCTTTATTCTAAACATGAAGCCATGATAGCCATTAGCCACATTAAAAATTAAGAATTAAACTTTAAGTGCATTAAGTATCTTAAAAGCACTATTCTTTAATAATACGCACTTCCACCCTTCGGTTTTTTGCCCGGTCTTCAGGACTATTACCTTGAGTAAGCGGCTGAGAGCCCCCAAAGGCTTTGGTAAGCACCCTTTTTTCGGCAATGCCATTCGAAACTAAAAAGTCTTTTAACGCTTTTACACGTTCTTCAGAAAGCTCCATATTTTTTACCGGAGATCCTCTAAAATCGGTGTGTCCCTCTAATTGTATAACCATGGTTGGCGATTCTTTTAGCATATTCACTAAACTGTTTAATTCTTCAAACGAATCGCTGGTAATTTTGGCCTTACCTTGTTCAAAGTTTAGGTTATGTAAGCTTAGCACACTGCCAACACCACCCACTTTAAGCAAAAAGGTATCTACACGCACCAGGTTATCATTGGCACCTTCTAAAGGCTTTACAATCTCTGATAAGGACAGGTAGCCATCCTTTTTAATAATGATAGAATAGCTTTCGCGTGCTCTAAAATATGCTTCAAATGCACCTTGTTCGTTGGTTCTTAAAAGGCCTATTTCGGACTGGTAAGGCAATTTTTTATATTGCACACTTACCCCAGCCAAAGGCTTACCCGAAAACTCATCGATAACAATACCGGTATAGGACACCAGGCTATCGGGAGCCACAGAAGTAGAGGCACTAGCTTGCCATGCTGTTACTAGTACAATAGCTGTTAAGGTGAACGATAATAGTTTCTTATTCATTGGATTATTTTTCAAGAATTTCAAATTCTACTCTTCGATTTGTTTTACGACCTTCCCGGGTATCGTTACTTACAAGGGGTTGGGTTTCGCCAAACCATTCTACCTCTACCCTGCTTTGGTCTATCTGTTTGCTTAGTAGGTAGGTAACCACCGATTTTGCTCTACGTTCGGATAGTCCCAAGTTATACTCGGCCGGGCCGGTACTATCGGTGTGGCCTTTAATTTTAATTCTTACAGTCGGGTTCTCCTGCATATAAGTTACTAAGCGGTCGAGTTCGGGGAACGACTCTGGCTTTAACACGGCCTTGTCGAAATCGAAGAAGATGTTGTTAAGCGTAATAACAGCAGCCACCTTTTCGTGCACCATGTATAAGTTGGTATTAAGTTCATCCCCGTTAACCTTGTCGGTTGTTAAATCTATGTTTTCATTAATGGGTAAGTAACCGGGCACCTCGGCACGATATCCGTATTGGTTGCCTTTGGGCAGTACAATTTCGTAATTACCTGTTTTTTTATGGCTTTTAGTAATTCCGGCAGTAGTACCTTCGGGTAGTTTCTCATAAATAATTTTAGCTTCGATAGGCTCTCCTGTATCTTTATCCAACAGTTTACCTCGTATAACCACTACATCGGAGGGCATCACTTTAAGGGGAAGTTCCACTTTAAAAATATCGGAGTTATCCTCGCCTACTTCCTGGGTATAATAGGCGTAGTTACCCGTTAAAGGAATGTTAAAGAATAAATCTTCTTTGGGGGAGTTAATATCTGGGCCCAGGTTCTGAGGTTGCGACCAGTTGGTCCAAGTATCGTCTAGTCGTTTAGATACATAAATATCCTGCCCTCCAAAGCCCCGCAAACCATTGGTAGAATAGTACAAGGTTTTATCATCGGCAGCCAAAAAGGGCGAAGCATCGTCCCCGGCCGTGTTAATTTGTTTCCCCAGGTTTAAGGGCTCAGTCCACGTGCTGTCTTCTTTAAAAAATGAAACATACAAGTCGCGTGCTCCATAGGTATCGTCACGTTCTACCGATAGCAGTAGCACACGTCTGTTATTGGCCAAAAAATAATTCGATTTTTCGTTGTAATTATAATCGTTTTCGATAATCAGGTTAAAAGGTTTGGTCCACTCGTCACCTTCTTTGGTACTAATAGAAACCCCAGCTGACATTTTATTTTCATGTTTTTCGTTGTATTGGTTGCCCAACAACAACACAATAGAGTTGCCATCGGGGGTAATTGAACACACGTAATTGGGCGCTTCGTTGTTAAGTGGTTTTCCTATGTTTACGGCCTCTTTCCACTCACCTGTGGAATCCATTTCAGAATACCAAATATCCTCGCTATCGTTTTCTCCACCAACGTTATCGGGGTGGTTTTTACGGCTAAAGTACAAGGTACGTCCATCGGGCGACAACAAAGGTTTAAACTCTTCGTACGGGCTGTTTACATTATCGCTTAAGCGCTCAGCCAATAAGTTGGAATTCAGGTTTTCCATAATTTCCACTTCTACGTTGGTGGGTTTGGCCGATTCTGAAATGCCAATGGCATCGATGCTGTAATATTCGTTAACAACACTCCCGTCAAATTCTACTTTAACCGCAGCCACTTTATAGGGTGTTTTACTTAAAATAATGCTAAACAAACGTCCTTTTAGCGGTATAGCCGAAGCACTAAAGGTGTTAATCAGGTGTTCGTTGCCCTGTTCATCGTAGGCATACACACTGGTAATGGTGGTTGGGTTGTACGATTCGGCTATTACAATTTGCCTAATATGAATGGGGGTGGCAAACCCTACCTTTAAAAACTCCTTGCTTTGTGGCCGGTCGGGTGTCCAGGCCGATGGGCTTTCGCCTGCTGCGGGTAATACATTTGGTTCTCCTAACACTTGCTCGGCAGCGTACTGGATCGGGGTAAGTTCCGATGAAAACTCAATTACTTTAGACGCCCATTGGATTTCCTGTGCACGGCCAACAAACGACAAAGCTATGATCCCTACGATGGTTATTATACTTTTTTTAAGATGCATAGTTTTGATTAATCAAAATTTAGTACTGTAATAATAGAATAAAATTCAATTTTTTTTATACACCTGAATAAGGATTTTATCATAAATCTTAAAATTTCAGGTAGATTTAGTGTATTCTACCAAAAATCACTCTTCTTTTTCCCAAAATTCAGCATTTTTTATACCTAACTTTTTTGAGTTAAACACCGGATCGAGGCCGGCTTTCCGTTGATTTACATAATCGGCAAACGCAATTTTTACCGGTTTGTATAATATAAGGATAGCTATCATGTTAAGCCAAGCCATTAGACCAACCCCAATATCGCCCAGTTTCCATACGGCACCGGCCGAAATGGTTGTGGCATAATAGGTAGTAGCCAACATGAGCACTCTTAACAGGTTTACACTTAGTTTATAGTTTCTTTTTTTAAACAAATAGGCTATGTTGGTTTCGGCCATGTAGTAGTAAGCCATAATGGTAGTAAAAGCAA
>JALWRJ010000111.1 GCA_026994125.1 Cyclobacteriaceae bacterium
GAGCAATTTTGGCGCAGCAACTGCCAGTTATTTTAATGAGAATTATAATAGAGCGTATTTTGCTAATGGCGAGGGAAATGCACCTGCTTTCAGAAAACTTGATGGCTATGTATGGGCAGATGTCCGAATTGAATCTTTAAAGGCTCAAGCAATACATGATGGCAGGGTTATTATTGTCTCACATAGCATGGGTTATGCCTTTGCTCAAGGTATAGAACAAAGGCTGAAAACAGAAGGTATTGAGGTCGATTTACAGGTTACATTTGCTCCATTTGAATATCAGGTACTGGATGCTCAGGATACCAGAACCTATGCTTTTTTTAATAATCGAGATTGGGTAACCGGTTGGCAAAGTGACCTAACGGCTAGTAATGTATTTAAGTTTATTGGTGAAGGTGGCCACTTTTTATTTGATTTTTGGTGGTCTTTTGAGCGGCTTAACAGTGAATTGCCAAAAGGTACAATTGAAATAGGCGAGCTTATAATTTGGTGATTTTATCCCGGACGGCAAATGAAACCAAACTTGAATAAGTACTTTTGGCCTTATTTATGGTATCCGTGTTTAATACTATTACTCTGGTTTTTCTACAGAGTTATTGGTTGCAAAGCAATGGGTCTTACGTATTTATGCTCTCAGTCATTAGCCGTATTAATGCCCCTTTTTGGCTTATTTGCGTATGTAATGGTTTTTTACTTTTTGGTATTAACTGAAAAAATACTGTACAGCACAAATTTGGTTAAGAAAAAATACATAATGTACGGTGTTTTTATAGTTTCTGAAGTGTTTTTTTATCTAGTTCTTTTTGGTCTTTTTTGGTCAGAATATAGAGCTGAATATAGTATGACAATGATTTCAGTATTTCTAATATTAATGTTAGTATCTTTTTTTGTTTTTCGGAAGGCTTACCCAATTCGAAGATCGCATGTTGAATGATAATTTCTTTGCCAGACAAATGAAATCTTTAGGTAGCAGGAAATTGCAAGGAGAGCTATTTGAAGCCACAGTAAGACAATCTATCAATACTTACGATACGCAAACGGCAATGACATCTGTTAGCGTTCCATTAACAATCATTGGTACGGAGGAAATAATTGGAACTGTCGGTTTGGCTACAAATACTGGTGGTTTACATGGTGCTATTTATCAGCAAGCATCTAGAAGGCAATTGGTTAATCTATTCAGAGGCAATTTTAGAATTGAAAAGGGTGGTGAAGCGATACCGAGAGCCATACAGAACGCAAATGGGGTTAAGATTCCCGGGGCAGTACAAAAACCCTGGCACATGATGATAAGAGGTAAAGAAATGCCACTGAATCCTTTATGGAGATTATTTAAATAAATCATTATGGAGGTATTAGATGTAGATAAAAACCAGTTCATATCAAAAGTTAACAAGTTATTTGGCAGTGAAGATAAATTTTGGGTTTCAATATTTGGTTGGCAGGATGGTGATTATTTCAAGAAACTTTGTGAGGAAGATGGTGGGGTAATTACTGAGCACTACCAGATTTTTAAAAATTTACCATTAAATAAAAAAGTAAATCGTAGGGAGCTGGAAATTTTAATCGACAGATTCCAACTAATACCTTTTTTAACTTCTAAGAAAGGAAACTATAAGTTCCATTATGACTTACATGTATGGTCAAAAAATTACTACATGGTTTATAACTCGCATTTAGGAAAGCTTATGGTTAAAAAATTGAATGTATTAGATAAGATATTGTCCCCAGCAGTTCAATCCCCGTGGCAGAAAGAAACTGACTCAAAGAGTCGGTAATATATCCCATGTCGCCCTCGCCCGCCCTGCCGGAAGGCGGGTCTGCCTTGTCGTCTGCCTGCCATACCGCAGGCGAAAACAAACTAGTCAAAAAAAAGGCCGCCCTGTACAGAGCGGCCCTCCTGTTCACCTAAACTC
>JALWRJ010000112.1 GCA_026994125.1 Cyclobacteriaceae bacterium
CCGAATTAGGCCCAACAATAACTTCTATTTGTTTAATATCGTTTTGGTTTACACCCATGGCCGGGCCAAAAACACCCCCAATTCCAGGTAAAGTTACGCTTCGGTAGTCAACCAAGGTTAGTAACCCACCTGTAAAAGCACTGGCAAAGCCTCGTGCATTTACTTGCTGCTGTCCTAATCCGGTTTCAACATAATCAAGACCATTTACTCCTTTTAGTAAACCATAAGTGGTTGGTTCCTTCGCCACCTGTATGGTTTTTGCATCTACCACCTGAATATTGGCAGAGGTCTCAGTTCTTTTTTGAGCCCTTTTACCTGCTGATATAATTACATTTGAAAGCGTACTCAATGATTCTTCCATTTCAAAATCCAATGTGTTTTCACCCGAAGAAACAACTACATTTTGAGAGATATTAGCATATCCAATGCTTTTTACTTCTAAAATATAAGTGCCCGGATTAATTTTAGTAAGCGAGTAATTGCCATTAGCATCAGTAGCCGTTCCTTTAATAATACCCCCCTGCCCATTTAATAAAACCACAGTAGCTCCTATAACTGGGTCTTTAGCTGCACCGCTTGTTACGGTACCTGATAAATTTCCGTTTTGCCCATATACTGTTGTTGCAAACAGAAATAACATTAAATAAATGAATCTAAATTTTGTTCTCATAATAATTGTTAAGTTTTGCTATGGCTAAAAGTAACATTATGATGTTATTGAAAAAATCATATAAAAGGCAACCAAGACAGTTTTGTGGTGAACTGTAAAAAAAAATGGGTGAATGGTAAACCTATGCCACAGTTTGGATTGGGAGACTTTCTAGGTGGGTTAAAACTTCAGATCGTTTATTTCTGGAAACAGGTACGCGAACATCCTCTTTGTTTAGTAGAATATAGCATCTATTTGCATTGCCAGATACTTTTTTCACGTTCAAAAAGTTAACAATGTACGAGCGGTGTGTTCTACTTATAAAATCCGAAACAAGTTGTTTTTCAACATTTGAAAGAGGAACCCGCAGAAATTTTTTTACCAAAACATCATTTCTCAGGTAATGAATTTCGGAATAATTATTAGACGACTTAATAAAATACAAATCGCCAAGAGTTATTTTTAGCGTTTCTGACTCTCCGGTAATTTTTATTATCTTATTTCTTGAAGAAGTGTCCAGGTACTTAGAATTGTAATACTCTTGATCTTTTAACCTTATTTCAAGACTTCGTATGCTTGCCATAAACAACAAAACAGCCACAGGAAAAATGCCAATTTTAAGATTCACATACAGCGATTCCAGGATACTATCGCTCATTGACATATTAGATTCAACTACAATTAAAACGGCATGTGCAATAATTAAGCATGTAAACAAGCTAAAAATCCATACAATTTCTCTTGCGATGGTTCTTCTGTTTTCTTGAAAGTAGCCTTTAAACAGTTTGGGGAAAACAAACAATAGTAACACTAAAACTAACACATTTAACACGCCATGGCCAAGGTAAAACATGCTGTGTGTTGAAAATGGTTTTTGAACTAGTTCGGGCTGATAAAAAATTTTAAATGTAATACTAAACAGCTCAATTAAAATAATGGTTGTAATTTTTCGCCAGGCTGTATATTCCCACACATAAAAAGGTTGTGCTAACCATATTAAAACTTTTTGTTTCAAAGCCAGATACGTTAGTATTCCACGAATATATAACTGTCTTATGAAAAGTTAAATCATTATTTCTAATTAGTTACCTCCGCGTTACTGGCTGCTTGCTCTTGCTCGGGGGTAATCCAACCACCACCAAGGGCTTTGTAAAGCAATATGTAAGCGCTAAGCAATTTTTGGCGGGCTTCGGAGTAGCGAAGTTCCGCATCAAAGGCCGACCGGTCGTTTTCGAGTACTTCCAGGTAGCTGGTTACCCCACCAT
>JALWRJ010000113.1 GCA_026994125.1 Cyclobacteriaceae bacterium
CCGGAGGTTTCTCCAATGCGCTCAACCAGGCCGGCACACAGCACACGCCCGGCCGGCATATCGAATAATTGGTACTTGATAGAAGAGCTGCCGGTATTAATAACCAATACTTTTTTAGTAGTTGTCATGGGTGGTACTTAGTTTTCCTGAGCCTGAATAGCCGTAATAATAACTGTATTTACAATATCATCTACCAAACAACCCCGGCTAAGGTCGTTTACAGGCTTATTAAGCCCTTGCAATACCGGTCCAATGGCAATGGCTCCGGTTTCGCGTTGTACGGCTTTGTAGGTGTTGTTACCGGTGTTTAAATCCGGAAATACCAATACAGTAGCCCGGCCGGCCACTTCCGAATCGGGCAGTTTCTTTTTACCCACTCCGGCATCTACAGCGGCATCGTATTGTATGGGCCCTTCCACTTTAAAATGAGGCGCCTTCGCTTTAACTAGTTGAGTGGCTTGGCGTACTTTTTCTACTTCTTGTCCTTTGCCCGAACTCCCCGATGAATACGAAAGCATGGCTACTTTTGGCTCAATGCCAAATCGTTGCGTGGTTTCGGCCGAAGCAATGGCTATCTCGGCTAATTCTTCGGCTGTTGGGCTCGGATTTACTGCACAGTCGCCATAAGCCACCACCCGGTCGTCAAGCAGCATAAAAAACACCGATGACACCACCGAGTAACCCGGCTTGGTTTTAATAAATTGCAAAGCCGGCCGTATGGTGTGTTGGGTTGTGTGGGCAGCTCCCGAAACCATACCATCGGCTTCGCCCTTATATACCATCATAGTGCCAAAATACGATACATCGGTCATCAGGTCGGTAGCCATTTCAAGCGATACCCCTTTCGCCTTACGCAACTCGTACAAGGTTTGGGCATACCCCTTGCTTTTTTTAGAGTCGGTTGGGTCTATAATGGGCGTTTTATCAAAATCTATGGCTAACCCCAGTGATTTAGCCTTGGTTTTTACTTCTGCTTCATGCCCCAGTATAACCATATCTACCACATCTTTTTTCTGTAAAATTTCAATGGCACGTAACACCCGCTCGTCATTTCCTTCGGGCAGCACAATGCGTTTACGGTGCTTTCCGGCTAATTTTTGCAGATTATACAGAAACATTTTAGGAGTAATGCCGCTTACTTGGGTACTTACCACCCGTTCCTCAAAAGCTTTGGTATCCACATGTTTATCAAAAAGTTCCAGCGCAATATTTATTTTGCGCTCGGTTTTACTAGTAATGGAAGAACTAATATTGCCCGCATTTACTGAGGTTTGAAAAGTAAACTCTTTTACCGATAGTACCGGAAACACATTAGGCAACCCCTCAAGTAGCTTAAACACCTCTTGAGGCGGGTTGTAACCTCCGGTAAGCACCATACCTGCAATGGATGGAAAATTACGCGAATTACTGGCTTGCAAGGCACCCATCAGAATGTCCATTCTATCGCCCGGTGTAATGGCTACACTGCCATCTTTCATTAATTTTAAGTAGTTATTAAGCTGCATAGCCACCGATTGAAATGAGGTAGCCATCGTATCTAACTTATCTTCGCCAAACAGCACATGGGCGCCCAATTGTTCGGCTACTTCGCGAAGGGTCGGGTTGCTTAAGAGTTTTTCCATGGGTATTACCGAGTGGAAACCCGCCTCGGCCGGCAGTTGCTGTTTCATGGCTTTGAGCAACTCTTTTTTACGTTTGGGGAGCACCCGGTTAATAATAACCCCTAATATACGGGTGTCCTGGTGTTCAAATGATTCTACGGCCATGTGCAAGGGAGCCAATATTTCATCGAGCGAACGCCCCAACCCCTGACCAATAAGTAAAACAGGAAGCCCTAAATGCTTCGCCACCAGGGCATTAATATCAAATTCAAAGTAAGAACCCTCCCCTATGTAATCAGAGCCCTCCACAATCACAAAATCATTGGCTTCTTCCAAGGCCTTAAACTTTACCAAAATGTTTTCAACAAACTCATCCAGCTTACCTTTGCCCAATAACTTCTGCGCCCGGCTGCGGGTATATACATAGGAATCCTCATAAGCCTGCGCCAATTCAAAACGGGAACAGATCAACTCAATATTTTTGTCCTTTGTACCTGCCTTTTTATCGCGAATAATTGGCTTAAAAAAGGCCACTTTTGGTGTTTTACGCAAAATAGTTTCAAACACCCCCAACGTAACCAGCGATTTACCCGAATAAGGCTCTGCCGAGGATATAAAAATGGATTTTATCATGGGATTAATATTTAGTGCAAAATTAACTTAATCCCATCTCCTTTAATAATCATTCCGGGGTTTTAACAATGCATGTCGAAGTATTACTACCAGTCAATTTAAAGAAACAGGGTTTGATATTTTACCTCCCCCCCGGCCCTTGTAGGTGTGTTCCCATAAGTAATGTTATATTTGTGTTTTACATTTTCAATACATGCAATGCGAACGTTTTTACTTTTTTTACTCATAGCAGGCCTGGCAACTAGCTGTGTGGTTTCTAAAAAGCAATTTGATGAACTGCTGGCCGAGAAAGTTAAAATGGAAGCCGATTTGCTTGATTTACAAGCAAAAATTAGAGAAACAAGCCGGCAAAAGGATAGCCTTTCGGCTGCCTTGGAACTGAACCAACAAAACAAGGAATTGCTTGCTAAAAAGTTGGACAAAACTACCGACCGGCTTAACAATTTGCAGGCCGAGCATGATAAATTACAAACCTACTACGATAACGCCCTGCACAATAGTGGAAAAATGACGCGCGATTTAAAAGAGCAACACGAACAACTGCTGGCCTTGCAAGAAACCTTAAAAGAAGTCGGCTATAACAACCAAAAATTGGAGGATAGCCTGGCCCTACGCGAAGCCAAAGTGGCTGAATTGGAAGCTATTGTGGCCGAATCGCAACGAGCCATCCATGAGCTAAAAACCAATTTAAGTGCTGCCTTGCTCGATTTTGGCAAAAGCGACCTAACCATAGAGCAGCGAAATGGAAACATATATGTTTCGTTATCGGAACAACTTTTGTTTAAATCGAGCAGTATTCAGGTGGATCCTAAAGGCAAAAAAGCCTTACAGCAATTAGCCGCTGTGTTAAAAAACACGCCCGATATTCATATCTTAATTGAAGGCCATACCGATAATGTGCCGGTGTCGGGCAAATCGAAATACATGCATGACAACTGGGATTTAAGTGTTTTACGTGCCACTTCTATTGTTAAAATATTGGTAAAGGCAGGAGTTAGCCCTTTGGCATTAACACCAGCAGGCCGTGGCCCCTACCTGCCGGTAGCCGGCAACAACACACCGCAAAATCGGGCGCTTAACCGTAGAACCGAGCTTATTATTACGCCCAACCTGGATAAACTCTTTGCCATTTTGGAGCAATCAACTCAAGAATAAATGTATTTTTTCAGCTTCATTTAGCGGGTAAATCGTATTTTGGCAATTTAGTACATATGAAAGGATTATCTATTGGCATAGGAGGCGCAAGCAGAGCTGGCAAAACGAGTCTTTCGAACTATATAAAATCGTTATACCCTAACAAAAAGGTATTTCTGATACAAATGGATGAGTTTGTAAAGGATGAAGCAGATATACCGAAAGTGCGTAACCACACCGATTGGGAGCATCCCATTTCGGTTGATTTTGAGCGCATTAAGCAAACCCTTACCCAGGCCTTAAACGAAAACGATATTGTTATTACGGAAGGCATCCTGATTTTTTACTCCCCGCAACTCAACTCCTTATTTGATAAGCGCATTTTTATTAACATACCTAAAACTGTTTTTTACAAACGGAAACGACAGGATTTGCGCTGGGGCAAAGAGCCCGACTGGTACATTGATTACATTTGGGAGAGCTACCAAAAGTATGGTAAGTTAAAAGAAAACGATAGCGATACACTCTACTTACACGGCACCGAAGATTGGTCGCCTATGCTTATTGATGAACACCTCTACAAAGTAGAAAAAGCTCCTACATTTTAAAACTTGGAGCCATTACACTAAGTTTAACAGAAAATCACTAATACTCATAGTATTAGCAACTTATACCATAGTGTACTGCTGCACAATTGCTAGTTTGCATACCTCATACTAAACCATGCTTGCATAAGCCTGGCTCGGTGTTTTTGGGCAAGGCAAAAACACATAACTAATTCGATAGTTTATTTTTCTATCTTAAAGAAATATACTATATTGCCAAATTAAGTAACTAAAATTATAAACAAACCAGCGATTATGAAAAAACTAACATTCGTAGTATTAGTTGTGCTCGGGTGGGCCTGTAACCAACCCACCGAAAAGTATGCCACCAAAACAGGCGAAGAACAAGGTTATACCTACCAATATGTAGAGGGCGACCCCATGAACACCCGAATTTATACCTTAAAAAATGGCTTAACAGTTTATTTAAGTCAATATAAGGATGCGCCTCGTATTCAGGTATTTACACCGGTTAGAGCGGGCGGTAAAAACGACCCGGCCACCAACACCGGCCTGGCACATTACCTGGAACATATAATGTTTAAAGGCAACGATAAATTTGGCACAATTGATTTTAATCGGGAAGCACCTATGCTGGATAGCATCGAAGCCATGTTTAACCACTATGCTACCCTTACCGAACCCAATGAACGCAAAGCCTATTACAAAAAAATAGACGCCTATTCCAACGAAGCAGCCCAATGGGCCATCCCAAATGAGTACGACAAAATGATGTCGTTATTGGGCGGAAAAGGGCTTAATGCCTACACAACTAATGACCGCACCGTGTACACTGTAGATATACCGGCCAATGAAATAGAGCGATTTTTAGAAGTAGAAGGCTCAAGATTTAAAAAGATTGTGCCCCGGTTATTTCATACCGAGTTGGAGGCGGTTTACGAAGAAAAAAACCGTTCGTTAGATAGCGACTACCGGAAAGTGTACGAAGCCTTACATTCAAATTTATATAAAAAACACCCTTACGGCACCCAAACGGTAATTGGAACCATCGAACACCTTAAAAACCCTTCGATTACCGAAATTAAGAAATATTTTAACACCTACTACCGCCCAAATAATGTAGCTATTTGCATGAGTGGCGATTTAGATTACACCAAAACCATTCAATTAATAGAAAAGAATTTTGGCGACTGGGAACCTAACCCCGATTTACCCACCTGGAACAAAGTAAACGAAGATCCAATTACAGCACCGGTAGAGGTAGAAGTGTTTGGCCCCGATGCCGAGTTTTTGCAAATGGGCTTCCGCTTCGATGGTCGTAACTCGAACGACTACATCATGGTTAAACTGATAGATATGTTGCTAAACAACAGCAAAGCCGGCCTGATAGATATAAACCTAAAGCAAAAACAAACGGTGCTGGATGCCGGCTCGTATGTAAATACTATGAACGATTACAGCACCCACACCATTTACGGCAATGCCAAACAAGACCAAAGCCTTGAGGAAGTAAAAAACTTAATTTTAGAGCAAATTGAATTACTTAAAAAGGGAGAATTTGATGATTGGCTACTGAGTGCGGTTATTACTGATTTTAAGAAATCAGAGATGAACCGGCTTGAAAATAACCGGGCACGTGCCAATGCAATGGTTATGGCATTTACCAACAATATGGATTGGAGCGATTACCTGCAAGATATTCATAAAATGGAGCAGATAACTAAAGCCCAGGTAGTTGAGTTTGCCAATAAACATTATGGCAACAATTATGTGGTAGTGTATAAACGTACTGGTGAAGACCCAAACAAATTGAAAGTTGAAAAACCTGCCATTACTAAAGTACCCCTAAACCGCGATGTAAAATCAGAGTTTCATAAAGCCATAGCCGCCCAACAAGTAACCAAGCTAACACCGCAATTTGTAGATTACAAAAAAGACATTCGCACCCAACAAGTAAATCAAGTTGAGGTACTTTCGAAAGAGAATAATGAGAATGAACTGTTTGAACTGATTTACCTGCTGGATATGGGCACCAATGCCGACCAAAAACTACCCATTGCGGTAGAATACCTTAAATACATAGGCACCAATACCTACACTTCAGAAGAATTTCAGAAGGAACTCTATAAAATAGGCTGTTCATTTGATGTATTTACCGGCAACGAACGTACCTATGTGGTGCTGGAAGGACTAAATGAAAACATGGAAAAAGCTACTACTTTGTTTGAATCGCTCTTAGCTCACCCTGCCCCCGACCAGGAAGCACTCGATAAAATGATTGACCGTAAACTGAAATCGCGGGCCGATGATAAAAAGAACAAATTTAATATTTTATGGAGCGGACTCCGAAACTATGCCAAATACGGTCCCGATAACCCCTTTACCAACAAATTATCGAACCACGAACTTAAACAACTAAAAGCTGAAGAATTAACCAAAATAATTACAGGCTTAACCAAATACCCCCACCGTGTACTATACTATGGCCCCCGAAGCAGCACCAAATTGGCCTCCTTTATAAAGGAGTACCACCCAGTACCTGAAACATTTACCCCTATTCCGGCTCTAAAAGAATTTGAAGAGTTGGACATAGACACTCCCAAGGTATATTGGGCAAATTACGACATGGTACAAGCCGAAATTGTATTCCAGGCCAAAAGCATACCATTTGATGCCACCAAGGCTCCAATAGCCCGCTTGTACAACCAATATTTTGGCGGAGGTATGAACAGCATTGTTTTTCAGGAAATACGTGAAGCGCAGGGACTGGCCTACTCCGTGTTTTCGAGCTATGCCCAAGGCAGCAAAAAAGGTCGCTCCAACTATTTGTTTGCCTATGTGGGTACGCAGGCCGACAAACAGGCCGAAGCCATGGATGCCATGATGAATTTACTTAACAATATGCCCGAATCGGCTGAGGCATTTGCTATTGCCAAAGAGGCCATTTTAAGTAAAATTGAAAGTGAACGCATTACCAAGTCAAGGGTATTGTGGAATTACCTGGAAGCTCGCGATAAAGGGTTGGACTACGACCTGCGCAAAGATGTATACGAACAAGTGAAGAACTTTAGCTTTGAAGATATGAAGGCCTTTCAAGAACAATACATCAAAAATCAGCGCTACATTACGGTGTTGGTAGGTTCGCGCGATAAACTAAATTTTGATGCACTAAGCAAGTATGGTGATGTGAAAGAGGTAAGCCTGGATGATCTTTTTGGCTATGAAAACACTATTTATGTGGATAAAGAATAAGTAACTATTCACTCACATCCGGTTAAAAAAGCTTTTTCTTTTAGGAGGGAAAGCTTTTTTTAGGCGCTTTTAGTAAGTTTATCTTCCTTTTTTAACTAAAATGTATAGCTTTGCCTCAAAAAAATATGCCTGATACTTACCCACCCTGCCCCAACTGCAAATCGGAATACACTTACCCAATGGACTCCTTACTGGTATGCCCAGAATGTGGCCACGAATGGAACCCCGAAGAAGAACAAGAAACAGGTTTGGTGGTAAAAGACGCCAACGGAAACGTGTTAAAAGATGGCGATTCAGTTGTGGTTATTAAAAATTTACCTGTAAAAGGAGCTCCTAAGCCCATTAAAGCAGGCACCAAGGTAAAAAATATCCGTTTAACAGATGGTGACCACAATATTGATTGTAAAATAGATGGTTTTGGATCGATGGGCCTAAAATCAGAATTTGTTAAAAAAGCCTAACCCACCTTTTCATATTTCATATTTCATATTTCATATTTCATATCTCACCTCCCCTCTTATACCTCCTGTTTAGCTTAACATCTTCAATCCATTCCATTATTTTTCGTAGCCAATCAAAGTACAAACTAACCATTAAAAACAAGGTCATTAAAGCCAACACCACTAAGT
>JALWRJ010000114.1 GCA_026994125.1 Cyclobacteriaceae bacterium
AGCTAAAACAATACGAAATTTCCCTGGATCCTAATAAAATGAATTCGATGGAAATTTCGATGGCTGAAATTTTTGAAGCTCTCGAAAACAATAATGCCAATACCGGTGGAGCTTATATCGAAAAAAACCACCAGGCCAATTTTATTCGAGGCGAAGGCTTGGCTCGCTCTATTCAGGATTTAGAAATGGTTGTAGTTAAAACCATTAACGGGGCTCCTGTGCTTATTAAAGATGTAGCCGATGAAGTGCGCTATGGTGCCGCCTTGCGTTTTGGTGCTTTAACACAGGATGGGCGCGAAACCGTAGGGGGGCAAATTTTAATGCTCAAAGGCGAAAACCCGAACGAGGTAATTAAAAATGTTGAAAAGCGCATTGCCGAAATTCAAAAATCGTTACCCAAAGGCCTAAAAATAGAAACTTTTTTAAGCCGTAGTGCTTTAATTGAACGCACCACCAGCACAGTAGCCAAAAACCTGATTGAAGGAGCGCTAATTGTAATTTTTGTTTTGGTCATGCTGCTGGGAAGTTTGCGGGGCGGGCTTATAACCGCATCCATTATTCCTTTGTCTTTGTTGTTTGCTTTTATTTTAATGAAGCAATTTGGTATTTGGGCCAACCTGATGTCGCTGGGTGCTATCGATTTTGGTATCATCGTAGATGGTGCCGTAATTGTAGTTGAAGGTGTAGTACATCACATTCAAGCACGCATGAAAAAAGGTATAAAAACTTTGGTAAAACCGAAATGGATGAAATAGCCTACGAATCGGGCAGTAGTGTAATGAATTCGGCCTTTTTTGGGCAGTTAATCATCTTAATAGTGTTTACACCCATTCTTTTTCTTACGGGTATCGAAGGCAAAACTTTTCAACCTATGGCCTATACGTTTGGGTTTGCAGTATTGGGAGCCATTCTACTGAGTTTAACCTATGTGCCCATGGTATCGGCACTGTTTTTAAAGCCTGCAAACGAGGGAGATACCGGCCTATTTGCCCGCTTTGAACGTAGTGTGCAGCAACTGAGCGATAAATTGATGGGAAGAATTTTCCGGGGCTATAAACCCTTGCTTACATCAGCTTTGGCACACCGTAAAACGGTGCTGGTACTGGCCTTGGCACTCATGGTGTTTTCCGGGTTTGTGTTTTCGCGTATGGGAGGCGAGTTTATCCCAAAGTTGGATGAAGGCGATATTGCCATGCAAGCGTTAATTAAACCGGGAAGTGCCTTGAGCGAGTCGGTGGATATCTCTAAGAAAATTGAGCGAATTGTAATTGATAACTTCCCCGAAGTTAAAACCATGGTGGCTCGTATTGGCGTGGCCGAAATCCCTACTGACCCCATGCCCATGGATATTGCCGATACCTATATTATTTTGGAGAAAGATATGAGTAAGTGGACATCGGCCTCTTCCAAAGAAGAGCTTATCGAAAAAATAACTGAAAAAATTTCGGTTATTCCGGGAGTTAATTTTGTGTTTACCCAACCGGTAGAGTTACGCTTTAACGAGCTTTTAACCGGTGTACGAGAGGATGTGGCCATCAAACTCTATGGCGAGGACCTTGAGATATTGGCTGCAAAAGCCCAGGAAATGGCTAAAATAATTGGTTCGGTAGAAGGTGCTGCCGATGTACGGGTAGAGGCTACCAGCGGATTGCCACAAATTACTGTAAACTATAACCGGGCTAAATTGGCACAATATGGGCTTACCATATCTAAACTAAACCAGTACGTAAGTGCTGCCTTTGCCGGGGCTTCGGCCGGAGTAATTTTTGAAGGCGAAAAACGATTTGATGTGGTTATACGCCTGGCTGATGCTTACCGTAAAGACATAAACAACCTGATGAACCTGTTTGTTGATTTGCCAAATGGTAGCCAGGTGCCTTTAAAAGAAGTGGCTCAAATCAGTTACCAGC
>JALWRJ010000115.1 GCA_026994125.1 Cyclobacteriaceae bacterium
GGTCTTCGGTACAAACACCTGCTTCAATGGCTGCGGTAACGGCCTCTTCAATTAGTTTGCTTTCGTTGAGCAAACCAAAACTGTAATTGAGCATCATGGCAGCAGATAAAATAGCTGCCACCGGATTTGCTTTGCCCTGTCCGGCTACTTGCGGATACGAGCCATGGATAGGCTCGTACAAATGTATGCCGGTGCCCAACGAAGCGGATGGCAACATCCCCAAGGAGCCTGATAGTACGGAGGCTTCATCAGTAATAATATCGCCAAACATATTTTCGGTTACTACCACATCAAAATGTTTTGGGTTCTGAATGATTTTCATGGCCGCATTATCTACAAACATAAAATCGAGTTCAACATCGGGGTAATTGGATGCCATGGCTGTAACTTTTTCGCGCCATAAGCGAGAAGTGGCCAATACATTGGCCTTATCGACCAGGGTTAAGCGTTTGTTACGCATTTGGGCTGCCTCAAAGGCCAGTTTAGCGATACGTTCAATTTCATTTGTGCTGTAAAGGCAGGTATCAAAAGCGGTTTGTCCATCTTCGGTTCTACCCCGGGGTTCTCCAAAATAAATTCCACTGGTAAGCTCTCTAAAAACCACAAAATCAACCCCTTCAATTATATTATTTTTTAAGGGTGAAATATCGGCCAGTTGTTGGTAGGTGGTTACCGGTCGTATGTTGGCAAACAGCCCTAAACTTTTGCGCATTTTTAGCAATCCTTGCTCGGGTCTTACTTTGGCCGAAGGGTTGTTATCGTATTTTGGGTGCCCGATGGCACCAAACAAAATGGCATCGGCAGCCCGGCATATTTTTTCGGTTTCGTGCGGGAAAGGCGCTCCGGTTTTATCAATGGCAACAGCACCGATATGGCCATAGGCATAATGAAAACTATGCCCAAAGCGGTCGGCCACGGCATCTAATACTTTAATGGCTTGGTTGGTAACTTCGGGCCCTATGCCATCTCCGGGCAACACAGCTATGTTTTTTGTTATTCCCATGTATAATTTTGTTTCTTTAGTATTGCTTTCCGGCATCACCGGAACGATTAAACCTATTTAATAGTTAATTCAAATTTTTCAATATCGTTTTTATGGCTAAGTAAGTAATCGATATCGTCTAACCCATTTAGCAAACAATGCTTTTTATAGGCCGAAATATCGAAATTTTCTTTAGCACCACTCGATAAAATAGTGATGGTTTGGTTTTCTAAATCTACTTCCAGCTTACCGGTAGCCTTAAAAATTTTTTGCAGGAACGCCTCCGAAACCTGCACAGGCAACAGGCCATTATTAAGGGCATTTCCTTTAAAAATATCTGCAAAAAAGCTGGAAACCACAACTTTAAACCCGTAGTCGGTAATAGCCCAGGCAGCATGCTCGCGACTGGAGCCACATCCAAAGTTTTTGCCAGCCACTAAAATTTGCCCTTGAGCCTTATTTAAAATAAAATCGGATATATCTTCACCTGTTTCTTTATTAAAGCGCCAATCGCGAAACAGGTTTTGACCAAAGCCTTGCCGGGTTGTGGATTTTAAAAACCGTGCAGGTATAATTTGGTCAGTATCCACATTTTCGAGCGGTAGGGGAACAAATTCTGATATTAACCTTGTAAACTTTTCCATTAATTTAATTGGTAAGGTGCATGCGTAATAAAACCGGCCAGTGCTGTGGCTGCGGCTGTTTGAGGACTAGCCAATAAGGTACGCGAACCGGGGCCTTGCCGGCCTTCAAAATTACGGTTAGAGGTAGAAACGCAATATTTGCCCTCGGGCACTTTATCTTCGTTCATAGCCAGGCAGGCCGAGCAGCCGGGTTGTCTTAACTCAAAACCGGCTTCTTCTAAAATTTTATCAATTCCTTCTTGCTTTGCTTGTGCCTCCACCTGTTTTGAACCGGGAACAATC
>JALWRJ010000116.1 GCA_026994125.1 Cyclobacteriaceae bacterium
ATAGAGGCCGGTGCCGATGTAATACTAGGCCATGGCCCCCATGTGCCACGGGCCGTAGAAGTGTACAAAAAACGTTTTACTGCTTATAGCTTAGGTAATTTTTGCACCTATGGCCGCTTTAGTTTAAAAGGGAGCAAAGCCTTGGCGCCCATTGTAAAAGTGTATTTAAATGCAAAAGGCGAATTTTTGACTGGTAAAATTTTGGCTGCAAAACAAATAGGTGCCGGTCGCCCGGTGCCGGATGCCAGCCAAAAAGTAGTAAAGGTAATAAAGCAATTAACCGAAGAAGATTTTACCGAAAATGAAATTTTTATTGATGAATCAGGGAATATTTTTTATCTTCACGATTAATTAGGAAAAATGCCTTATATAGAAAAAGAAATAGAGAAGATTTACTTTACCATTGGGGAAGTGGCCGATCAATTTGGTGTGGCTACTTCGCTGATTCGGTTTTGGGAAAGCGAGTTTTCTATATTGCATCCCAAAAAAAATAAAAAAGGCAACAGGCAATACACAAAAGCCGATATCGAAAAAATTAAATTGATTTACCATTTGGTAAAAGACCGTGGATTTACCCTTAATGGGGCAAAGGAAATGCTTAAGAAAAGCCCCGAAGAACTACAAAACAAAATGGATGCAATAGAATCTTTAAAAAAGGTAAAGCAATTTTTAATAGAACTGAAAGAACGTATATAAATGCCTGCGCACAAGCTATACCAGCTTGCCCTTACCTTAACTCCACGGATTGGTCATACCACATTAAAATCGTTGATAAGCTATTGTGGCTCTGCACAGGCCGTTTTTGATACACCAAAGGGGAAACTACTAAAAGTGCCGGGGGTAGGCCCGCAGGCAGCCCAAAGTATTTTGCAACCCGCTAAAGCGCTCAAAAAAGCTGAGGAGATACTGGAATACACCCAAAAAAATGAAGTTAATCTGTACTTTTACACCGATACCGACTACCCCGATTATTTAAAACAAATTTTTGATGCTCCGGCACTATTGTATGGTAAGGGCAATAATTACCCCAAAGGCCGGTATAGCATTTCGATTGTAGGAACTCGCAATGCCACAGCCGAGGGTAAACAAAATGTGCAGTCTATTATTAAAGCATTGGCACCTTACAACCCCGTCATTGTTTCGGGTTTGGCCTATGGCATTGATGTAGAAGCACATAAAGCAGCCCTCGAATGTAAGTTGCCAACTTTTGCAGTTATGGCTACGGGTATTGAAAAGGTATATCCTGAACTGCATACCAAAATTGCCCATAAAATGCTGGAGCATGGAGGGCTTTTTACCGAGTACCAACCCTTTAGCAAGATGGACCCTGGAAGGTTTCCGGCTCGCAATCGTATTATTGCCGGCCTAACCCAGGCTACCTTAGTCGTAGAAGCCGGAAAAAAGGGAGGAGCTTTGATTACGGCTTACCTGGCTCGCGACTATAACCGTGAGGTGTTTGCTGTGCCCGGTAATTTAAAGAATGAGTTTTCGGTGGGGTGCAACCACATTATTAAAACTAATGTGGCTCAATTGATAAGCGGAGGCGAAGATATTGCCTATTTTCTAGGTTGGGAAACTGACCGGAAGCCTGCTACTGCCATGCCCGTAACAGGCATTTCGCAAAATGAGGTTAGTGCCGAAGAATGGAAACTCATAGAGCTGATGCAAGGAAAAGAACTGCATATTGATGAACTGAGTTGGCGTTCGCAAATGCCGGTAAGCAAATTAGCAGCTCTTTTGCTGGGCCTCGAATTTAAAAATGTTGTAGTGGCACTACCCGGCAAAAAATATGCGTTAAAATAAGGGATGAACTACTATCAAATCTTAGAAGTGCCGGTGCATGCCACTCAACGCGATATAAAAGTGGCCTACCGTAAAATGGTGCAAAAGTACCATCCCGATGTAAACTCCAATACTAGCGAAGAATATATTAAACTTATTAATGTAGCCTACGAAACCCTAAGCGACCCGGTAAAAAAGCAAACCTACGATAGCCGGGTGCTGCATAGGTATCGGGCAACAGCACAGGCCACCACCCCCAACTCTACCTACCAAAGAACCAGACGTACACCCCATTATTATAGACCTTCAACCACTCAACCCGAATACGATTTTTCGGTTAAACGACAGCTTATAGGTTGGTTAGGAGCTATTATTATAATCGGGATAGCTGTTGGTGGAATTAAACTTATGGAAGTGTATGCTTCTGTTCATTTTTTTAACAAGGCTCGGGAGGCAGAACAGGAAAACAGGTTATACGAAGCCTTGAGTTTGTATGAGGAAGCGATACGTGATTGGGGTTTGTATAATGCCGAAGCCTCCATTAAAAGGGCAGTGGTTTCGCAGCAACTGGAGGCCTACCACAACATGGCCGAAAGCGCACAGCAAGGGCTGGGGTTTAGCCCTACCAATACGCAAAAAGGGCAATTGTATTTTTTGCTGGGTGTGGCATATACCGAAATTGAAAGCCCCGAAAGAGCGGTACATATGCTACAAAAAAGCCTGGTGTTTAAGTATAATAAAGATTCGGTTTATGCCTATTTGGCTCCTGTTTATTTAACCAAACTAAAACAGTATAGCCTGGCAGTGGAGGCTTACACCTACCTGATTGGGCACCAGCCGGCTCAGGCTACATGGTATGCTGGCAGGGCACAGGCATACCAATTGCAGGGGGCGCATGTAAAGGCTATTAACGACCTGTTGTACCTTTATAAAACCGACCCCGGCAATGGGCAGGTACTGTTTCAGTTAGGCCGTTCGTACCTGGCTTTGGGCGAAACCGATAAAGCATGCTATTACTTAAAACAATCGCAACAGCATGGTATTACACTCGACCCCAACGAAATGGCCGCTATTTGTAAGTAGGTTATTATTTTTTAGGAAGAAACACTTCGGCCATCATACAACGTGCACTGCCTCCGCCAAGGGCTTCAATGGTATCGAGCGAGCTGTGTACAATGGGGCAATACTTAACAATGGCTTGCTCCTGAGCAGGAGTAAGGCTTTGGTAAGCCGAAGTGGACATTATTAGGTAGGGCTGTTGGTTGGTGCCTAGCACCTGGAGCATATTACCTGCAAACCGGTTTACTTGTTCTTCCGAAATTTCGATAACTTCCTTACCTGAATTTTTAAGGCTATCCAATGTCATACTTCGTTCATGGGTATCATCAATGCTTTCAGCACAAATAATAGCAAATTTATCCGCAATGCACATCATTACATTGGTGTGGTAAATCGGCACTCGTTTACCTGACACAGTTTGGTTAGCCGTAAAAACCACCGCCTTATAATTAAATTTAGCACAAAATACATCCAACACCTCGGGGTGTGTACGTTCCGAAAGGGCGGCATAGGCCAGCCGATTTTGGCGGTCTAAAATCAGGCTTCCTGTACCTTCCAGGTATTTGCCCTCTTTTTCAAAATGGGTAAGGTCTATGGTGTTCGAAATGGTAAATCCGCTTGCTGCCAGCTGGTCTAAAATGTCTTTTCTTCGCTCCAGTCTTCGGTTTTTTGCAAACATGGGGTACAGGCCTACGGTAGCATCGGCATGAAACGACACCCAATTATTAGGAAAGATTGAATCGGGGGTGGAAGGCTCCGGGGTGTCTTCAATTACGGTAACTTGCACGCCTATGTTTTTTAGTTTTATTACATAGTTGTCAAATTCCTCCAGGGCTTTAGCTTGCACCTCATCAGGAGCCAGGTTATCCAATACTTGCTGGTAATAATTATTTACTGCCGTTTGCTCATTCATTCTAAAAGCCACCGGGCGAATCATTAAAATATTAGTTGTGATTTGCTTTGCCATACCTAACTTTTTGGTTAATTATTCCCTTACCAAAGGTAGGGTAGAGCACCTAAAAAGGCCTTCCATTTTCGAAATTTCATTATAGGCTACCTCTTCAACGGTATAACCTAACGAACGCAATATTCCATTTAATCGCCCAAAAGATTTTTCTGAAATAATTACTTGCGGGCTAATCGAAAAAATATTAGAGTTCATGTGGTACATTTCGTCCCGGGAAATTTGGATAAGGTTATCCTTGCCAAAAAAGTTTTCTATTTTTTGATAGTCTGTTTCGTATTTAAATCCTTCTTTAAACACGATTGCCTGGTGGTTGCCAATAGGCTGAAAGGTGCAATCCAGGTGCAAGGCATTATACCTGGGGTCGTCATCCGATTTGGCCAATTCCAGGGCTATAACCTTGAGGTGCGGGAATTGAGCTTGTAAAAAAGCTACTCCGGCTTCATTGGTACGGCTTACTTTGTAGGTGTTAAAATCTTCATCTTTCGAAAAACCCACAAAAAGTGTGTCGTTCCAGGGCATAATATCGCCTCCTTCAAAGCGAACGTGTTCAGGAGCTCGCAATATGCATTTGGGGTCAATTTGCTCAAGTATGGGAGCCAGGGCTTCCACTTCTTTTTTTCGTTCGGCAATTATATTAGGCACTACAAAACTGTTTCCCACTACAAAGCCAATATCGCGGGCAAAAACCTGGTTTACCTCAGGTATATTCTGAGGATGAAGCACCTCAATGTGGTGTGCCAATAGTACTTTTTTTAAACCTTCAAGCTGCTCTAATACTGCTTCCTGGGTTGGAAAGCTACCATTCTTAATATGTTCTTTTGATTTAGGATCGTAGGCCTCATCCAATGTAGGAACCCCTCCAAATTCTTCGCCAATTCCCAGAACTACGGTACGTAGTTTCCCTGTTTCGTTTTTTACATTAGGTTTAATCACAATAGCTTAGTTAGGTCGGCTGCAAAGCTAAATGTATAGGCCAAAAAACAAAATGTTTTACCATTGATTTTTAACAAATAGAAACACGTGCTATTTTGCACTAAAAACCGGACTGTTTGCGCTATATTTTTGCCATCAGTATAGGAGTAAATAAACTTTGATTCCGATGAAAAAAGTGTGTTGGGAGTGGCCTTTAATTGAAAAAACATGGGGTTTCCGGAAAATATAAAACGGTAAGTATAGCCTAGTATCTGCCATTAGCTTATTGCTTGCAATTCCCAAACAACGGCAAACCAGCGTAAAACAATAATAAAATATTTATTACCTCTAAATAAACTTGTGAGTATTTATTATCGTTCTATTTTTGAAACTTTATTTACAACCACTTTGAACAACGCACTTGTAATTATACCTACCTACAACGAAATAGAGAATATTTCGGATATTATAGATGCTGTGCTTGCATTGGAAACGCCCCTTAATGTATTGGTGGTAGATGATAACTCGCCCGATGGAACTGCCGGTGTAGTAAATCAAAAAATGGGCGACCACCCAAACCGGGTTTTTTTAATAGAGCGCAAAGGTAAACACGGGCTGGGTACAGCCTATATTGCTGGCTTTAACTGGGGGTTGGCCAATGGGTATGAGTATTTGTTTGAAATGGATGCTGATTTTTCGCATAACCCCTACGATTTGCTTAAATTATATGAGGCTTGCTCCAAAGGAGATTGCCACTTGGCTATAGGCTCGCGCTATGTTACCGGTGTAAATGTAGTAAACTGGCCTATGAGTAGGGTGTTGATGTCGTTTTTTGCCAGTAAATACGTGCGTTTTATTACCGGAATGCCCATACGCGACACCACAGCCGGATTTAAATGTTTTCATCGAAAGGTGTTAGAAACCATTGATTTATCAAAGATTAAGTTTGTAGGTTACGCTTTTCAAATAGAAATGAAATTTAAAACCTGGAAACACGGTTTTAAAATTAAAGAAATTCCCATCATTTTTACTGACCGTACACGGGGTACTTCAAAAATGTCGTCAGGTATTTTTAAAGAGGCCGTTTTAGGAGTTATTCAACTTAAAGTGAATAGCTGGTTTACTCGTTATCCATCAGGTAGGTAGTATTAGTTTAGTTTAGCTTGTGCTAACGCCATATCAATTTTCTTTTCCAGTTCCTCCACCGAATCATCATATTCAAGCTGCACTACTTTTTTATGCGTGTGTGCATTATAAAGAATTACTTTTTTAAGGCCTTCTACCCGGGAAGCTATTTCTAACATCCCCCATTCTGCTAGCTTTGTTTCGGCCTTGGCCTTAGTTTTAGCGTTGGTTTTATCGTATTTGATAAACACAATAGGCGAAGTAAAATACTTCCGGTTCATCTTTTTCATTTTCGATTTTAGTGTATTGCAATCAGCACAATTATCTGAATGAAACCCAATGGAAATTACATCGGTGTTTTCTTGCGAATGGCAACTGCCTGCCACCAATATTATAGCAATAAACAAAAAGTAGGCCCGATAATGCATAGTTCTTATTTTAAGCTATAAACTGCCGGTTACCCATTAAAGTTCCCTAATTTACCTATCACATAAAATCCAATGTATATTTTAGAGGTAAATTGTACTATTGCTTTAAATAACCTTTATTTCAATGAAATCAAAATATTCCCTATTTCTTGTACTATTAGCCACCATGCGGTTGGCAGCACAATCTCCTACCGATGTTGCTAGCAGGCATCAAGGCGTTAGCACACGTGCACAACTTACCGAAAGCTCATTGGCAGCAGGTTTGCATTTTTCGAATATTGGCCCAACGGTAATGAGTGGCCGTGTAAGCGAGCTGGCCGTAAACCCTATGCAACCTCAGGAGTTTTATGTGGCTTATGCCTCCGGTGGGTTATGGTACACCCACAATTTTGGCAATTCGTACACACCTGTATTCGACCACCAGCCTGTAATGACCTTGGGTGCCATTGCCGTTGATTGGCCATCGGGTACAATTTGGGCGGGTACAGGCGAAAGCAATTCGAGCCGATCGTCTTATGCAGGAAATGGCGTGTATAAAAGTACCGACAAAGGGAAAACCTGGCAACACCTGGGGTTAGACGATACACACCACATTGGCCGTATTGTTTTGCACCCCAACAACCCTGAAACGGCTTGGGTAGCGGCCGTAGGCCATTTGTACTCTAACAATGCCGAAAGAGGGATTTTTAAAACCACCGATGGTGGTAAAACCTGGGCTAAAACCTTGTTTGTAAACGATAGTACCGGTGCTATTGACTTAGAAATAGACCCCAAAAACCCCGATATTTTGTATGCAGCCCTTTGGGAGCGCGACCGTAAAGCCTGGAATTTTAAGGGTAGTGGGCCGGGCTCCGGCATTTACAAAAGCACCGATGGCGGCACTACCTGGCAACTGATTACTACAGGCACTAACGGTTTTCCGCACGATGCCGGAGTGGGACGTATTGGACTGGCTGTATCAGCGCAAAACCCTCAAAAAATATATGCTATTTTAGATAACCAAAACAGGCGCGACCCCAAAAAAGAAGATTATACACTTACCAAAGAGTTGCTGCGTACTATGGACAAAGCAACGTTTGTTGCCCTGGAAGATAAAGACATTAACGATTTCTTAGACCGCCACAATTTTCCTCAAAAATACAACGCTACTGATTTAAAAAAAGAAGTAAAAGAGGACAGTATTAAGCCTTCGGATTTGGTGGCTTACCTGGAAGATGCAAACAGTATGCTGTTTGACACTCCGGTAAAAGGTGCCGAGGTATATGTATCGGAAGATGGAGGAGCCAATTGGCGCAAAACACATACCGATTATATTGACGACCTGTATTATTCGTACGGATATTATTTTGGAAACATTAGGGTTTCGCCCCTCGATGATCAAAAATTATACATTATGGGGGTACCTATTTTACGTTCCGATGATGGTGGAAAAACCTGGAACAATATAAACGGGCGCAATGTGCATGTTGATCACCACGACCTTTGGGTAAGCCCACAAACTCCCGGGCTAATAATTAATGGTAGCGATG
>JALWRJ010000117.1:0-2369 GCA_026994125.1 Cyclobacteriaceae bacterium
TTTGCAGTACCTCTTCGGTACCATTGATAAGGGCGGCAATTACTTCGCCCGGAATCAGGTTTTTGTTACGCCCTATGGTTGAAGATAACAAAATATTATTGGTAGCACCCACACAAAGCAGGTCATCAGTGTTCATAACTACCGCATCCTGTGCAATGCCTTTCCAAACACTTAAATCTCCGGTTTCTTTCCAATACATGTAAGCTAACGAGGATTTTGTTCCGGCTCCATCGGCATGCATAATCATACACCAGTCCGGGTGGTGGGTCAGGTGGTCTTCTACCACTTTGCAAAACGCATTGGGGTAAAGCCCCTTATCAATGTTTTTAATAGCGTTATGAACATCTTCCTTATCGGCCGAAACGCCTCGCTGCATGTATTTGTTGCTCATGGTGCAAAGGTAAACCAAAGGTTGGAATTAGTACGCATGGTAGTTTTGCAAACAACAACCTAACGTATGGATTGTTTGCCGGCACTTTAGATACCGGTAGGTAAAATATATTTTTTACAATTCCTTAGCGCGCCATCTTATATATTACAGCTGGCAACTACCATCCTAAACCAGCAATTAGTTATCCGAATCATCCTCTTCGTTAAAGTATTTATCCTCATTAAAGTACTCATCGGCATTGTCCTCTTCTTTAGGGTTTACCTTTGTTTTTTCATCGATGCGAGTTACTTTAAATTCGGTACGCCTGTTTTTTTGGCGACCTTCGGGGTTATCGGTACCATCGGGGTTGGTATTGGGGGCAATAGGTCGCGATTCGCCATAGCCTTTGGCTGTAATGCGCGAAGGGTCGATGCCTGCTGCCACAATGTAAGCCACTGCACTTTCGGCTCTGCGCTGCGACAGCCGCATATTGTACGATTCGGTATCTACACTATCGGTGTGCGAGCTTAACTCTATGCTTATTTCGGGGTTATCTTTTAATATGTTAACCAGCTTATCCAGTTCCTGGGCGGCATCGGGCCGGATATCCCATTTAGCAAAATCGTAATAAATATTTTCGAGCACAATGGCCTTATCAATAATAATAGGATCCAGGTACATAAGGGTATCAAAGGTTACGTTGGTAACCAGCTTAGTGAGTTGCTCCTGAGGAATTGAACGCCCAACTGTAGTGTAATCCAGCCGGGTTACATAGTATTTTTGTGCATCCTCCCCTTCTTTGGCAGCCATTAACACATAATTTTCGTTTTCGTACACCCTAAAATTAAAATCACCTTTGTCATCGGTAAGCACCTCATCAAGTATGTTATCGTTAAAATCGATAAGCGATACGCGTACATTGGGCAGAATAATAGCCGAATCCTGCTCGGTTCGGGTAAGGGTTACCCCGTGCAAAAAATAGTTTACCGTTCTTAAATTAGGGTCTTCGTTTACAAAGGTGTAAATATCGTCATCGCCCTTGCCTTCGGGCCGGTTGCTGGTAAAAAAACCGCGGTCGGCTTTAAATAGAAACATGCCAAAATCATCGCTGGGGGTATTTATAGGGCTACCCAGGTTAGTTACTACAATTTGGCCACTTTTACGAGCGGCTACAAACAAATCGAGCCCACCAAAGCCCGGGTGGCCGGTAGATGAGAAGTAAAGTTTGCCATCGTTAGCCACATAAGGAAACATCTCATCGCCCGGGGTATTAATAGGCGTACCCAGGTTTTTTACTTTACCAAACCTGCCTCGGCTACTCATACGTGCCGAATACAAGTCGATACCACCCTGTGCTTTGGGGTGGTTTCGGTTAGAAGCAAAATAAATGGTTCGGCCATCGCGACTAAAGGCGGGCGATGAATCCCAGGCATCGGGCCGGCTAATAGGCAAAATGCGAGGCTCGGACCAGGCATTGTTTCTATACCTGGAAATAAACAGGTTTACCTCCTCAGCGCCTTTGCGTTTGCCGGTATTGCCTTTGGCGAACACCATGGTTTTGCCATCGGGCGAAAAGGTGATGGAACCTAAGTTTGCGTTGGGTTCATTAATTACTTCGGGTAGTTTGGTTAGGGTAGTGGTATCTACCCTGGCTCCTTTGGTGCGGGCTTTGTAAATATCGGTAAAGCCGGTGCCTGTAGCTTTGTATATTTTAGTAGATAACCTGTTGCTGGTAAAATACAATTCGCCATTTTTATATACCGGGCTGTATTCGGCATGGCTGGTGTTAATTACGCTTAGGTTTTTAACCTTATAATAATTTTTTTTAGCCATTATTTCTTTTAGCGCCTCCAGGTTATCCAATTCAATTTGCGCCAAATCTATCATTTTATCATCTTTGGCTACCTTTATATAGGCTTCCAACTCTTTTCGTGCTTTTTCGTAATTGCCTACTTCTTTATAAGCAAATGCCAGGTAATAATGCGAATCGGGATTTTTG
>JALWRJ010000117.1:2379-7795 GCA_026994125.1 Cyclobacteriaceae bacterium
GTTTTTGATGGCTTGTTCGTAATAGGGCACGGCCTGTTTTAAGCGGTTCGATAACCGGTAGGCTTCTGCAATTTTAAAACTTGCTTTAGCAACTGTTTTAGGCGAGTTTAATTTTCGCTTATATTTTTCAATAGCTATTTCGTACTCACCCCGTTTGTATTTTTTATCGGCTCTTTTAATACTTTGCGCTTGTACTACTATTACAGCCACACTACAAACTATACTTAAAATAAACCTCTTCATTTAAAAATATCTTTTTAGCCACGATACCTTAGCCGGGATAATCCAACTTGATTTAAATTCATCTACGGTGGCCACCAAATTATTAAACGTTGGTGTGTCGGCCGTAATTTTTCCTTCGGCCACTTTTGCTTTTACCCTTGGCAAGGGCTCGATAAAAAGCTCATCATTTTTTAAAAAGGCTACCTGAGTACGATCCATAAAATTAAGGCCAAACATAGCCTCTAATTGTTTAAGTTTATTTACCGAAGCATCAATAGAACAGCCCGAAGCCATATTGGCAGATTCGTCTACTCCTAAAACGACAAACCGGTTGTATTTTAACAAAAAAGAACTGTTTAAATCAGCTCCATGTGCTTTCCATTGCTGGCAAAAAGAGGTTAGCTGTTCGGCTAAGGCTTCCTCTTCGGCCGCAGTAAAATTACGGTTGGCCTGGTACACCCATACCCGGGCAGTTGGCGGCAGTTGGTTAAAAGGTAAAAACATACTTATGTAAAACGATGTTACGTAGTTTTAGTTTAGTTTTCCCAAATATATTACATAGCTACGTGTTATTACCAGTTTAGCAACGGATATTCCTGTAAATACAGGCAACAAAGCCCTGCATTTTAATTTTTTAGGTTTATAAATCTTCGGCCTGGGCAATAAGCTCGGCTAAGTCAAACACCTTAACTTCGGTTTCTTTGTTTTTAGCCTTTACGCCATCGGCCAACATGGTTAGGCAAAACGGACAAGCAGAGGCAATAATATTAGCTCCGGTATCGAGGGCTTCTTCGGTGCGTTCCACATTAATTTCTTTTGCACCCGGCTCGGCATCTTTAAACATTTGTGCCCCACCGGCTCCACAACACAAACCATTGGTTTTGCACCGTTTCATCTCAACCAATTCGGTATCGAGGGCTTTCAATACGCTTCGCGGGGCTTGGTACACATTATTGGCTCTGCCCAGGTAGCACGAATCGTGGTAGGTAATTTTTTGTCCTTCAAAGGCCTTACCATCGGCCGGTTTTACCTTGCCCTCATCTATTAGCTGCTGTAAAAAGGTTGAATGGTGTATTACTTCGTAATTACCACCCAATTGGGGGTATTCATTTTTTAGCGTATTAAAGCAATGCGGACAAGCTGTAACTATTTTTTTTACATGATAACCCTCCAATACCTGAATGTTAGACATGGCCTGCATTTGAAATAAAAATTCGTTACCTGCCCTGCGAGCGGGGTCTCCGGTACACGATTCTTCCTGCCCCAACACAGCAAAGGATACACCTACTTTGTTTAAAATCTTAACAAATGCTTTGGTTACACTTTTGTAACGGTCGTCAAACGAACCGGCACAGCCCACCCAAAATAATATTTCGGGACTTTCGCCTTTGGCGTTTAGCTCGGCCATGGTGGGTATTTTTATAGTAGTATTTGACATAGCTTGGGATTTATTGGTTTTTAGGGTTTAGGGTTTAGGTATTGGGTTTGGGGTTATTTCTTTAATTCATCTGCCCAGTTAAACCTATCGGTAGGGGCAAATTTCCAGGGAGCAAAATTGGTTTCAATATTTTGAAACATGGCGTTCCAGGCAGCGGGCGACCCACTTTCTTCCATGGCAATGTACCTCCTTAGCTCCAGGATAATGGATAAGGGGTCGATAAGTACCGGGCAGGCTTCTACACATGCATTACACGATGTACAGGCATTTATTTCTTCATGGCTAATAAAATCATTAAGCAGCGTTTTACCGTTTTCCAAACCTTTATGGTTAGTTAACACCTCTTCCACCCTATCGCGAGTAGCCATTATAATGGCACGGGGCGATAATTTTTTACCGGTTTGATTGGCCGGGCATTCGGCTGTACACCGCCCACATTCGGTACAAGTAAAGGCATCCATCAGGCTCTTCCAACTTAAATCGTTTACATCTTTGGCTCCAAAACGCCCTACTTCTGCAGGAGGTGCAGTAGCATTTTCTGCAGGTAAGCCAAGCATTAATTTTACTTCATTAGTTACGCTATCCATGTTAGCCATTTTGCCTTTAGGGTTTAAATTTGCAAAATAGGTGTTAGGAAATGCCAGAAAAATATGCAAGTGCTTGGAATAGGTAACATAAACTGCAAAGCCTAAAATACCTATAATATGAAACCACCAAAAGGTTCGTTCCAGCACTACTAAACTGCCCGGCTCTACATGCTGAAAAACAGGCTTTAAAAATGAGCTAAAAAACAGCTTACCTGTATGAGGATAATGTGCTACTCCTTTAGCTTGCAATAGTTGGTCGGTGGCATTCATACCTAAAATGGCCAACATTAAAATAATTTCGGTAACCAAAATCAGGTTCGCATCCAGGGTAGGCCAATTTTTCATTTCGGGTTTATGGAAGCGAGGCACCTTTACTATGTTTCTGCGCAATAAAAATATAACACAGGCAGTAAGTACAGCTACGGCTAAAAATTCAAAGAAATTCATCAACCAACCATAGGCGCTTCCCAGGTAAGGAGCAAAAATTCTGTGAGTGCCTGCCAGTCCGTCAATAATAAACTCAAGTACTTCGATATTAATTATTAAAAATCCGGCATACACAAATAGATGAAGGAGTGCAGGCAGGGGCTTTTTAAACATTTTTTTTTGGCCAAACGCCACCAAAAGCATGGAACGCCAACGTTCGCTGCGCCTATCCGATCGGTTAACCGGCTTGCCCAACTTTATGCCTTTTTTTATAAACTGTACACGTTTTGCCAATAAATAGCCGGCCAGCCCCAGTACCAAAACAAATAAAACTTGTTGTAAATAATGCATAGCTTTTGTTTTCTAAGAAATTTAGTTCCATACTATTGGCAACAAAAAAATTTCTGTTACCTTTGTGCCTCCAAAAGGAGGTGATGTAGCTCAGTTGGTAGAGCATCGGACTGAAAATCCGTGAGTCGGTGGTTCGAGCCCACTCATCACCACGTAAAGCCTTCCGTTTTCGGAGGGCTTTTTTAATTTTCAATGGTGCTAAAAACCACCATTTGCCCCTTCCTGTAAACTACCGCATAAAGATAAGGATAAATTAAAACAAAATACTCTGCATGCCGACTATTTATTTTAGAATGGCTACTAAAGGCTAAATGTGCGAAGCCATCGCCTGTATATCCGACACGCTGGCCGGACATTTCAGCATATTGGATTAATGTATTGTACCCAAAGGCATATAGAGTTAATGCACAACGATGTAATCGGAGGCTACGCTCTAAGGCACAATTTTACCTGAGCCTGAATTAAGTGCAGTTGTGTTTTTTGGGTTTAAGCCAGGTTAGGAAAAGTTACGGTAAAGGTTGTTCCTTTATTTTCTTCGGAGGTAACACCAATGGTACCTCCTAATTTTTCAACGGTTTCTTTTACGATGTATAAGCCCAAACCACTGCCAAAAGAGTTTTCGCTGGCCCTGTAAAACATATCGAATACTCTATTTACGCATTCCTCACGAATACCAATGCCATTATCGCTTACGGTAAATTGTACATGTTTTTTACCGGCATTAACCTCTACCTTAACCCACGAGTTTGTGGCTTTGGGGTTATGATACTTTACAGCATTCGACACCAAATTTTTTAGTACACTTTGCAATCGGTATTGATCGGTAACTACAGGCCCCTCCTGTATAATGGAGGTAATGAGTTCTACATGAGAGGCAAACTCCATATGCCTTAAGCCTTCGGCTGCCAGTTCAATTTCGTGTGCAAAATCTATTACATCCTTTTTAACAGCCACCCTGGAGTTTCGTGAATGCATTAAAATATCGCCTACAAACCCATTTAATTTATCAATACTTCTATCCATTAAATGTAGGTTTGTCTCCAACTCTTCGGGGGGAGATAAACGAATAAGGTTTATTAAGCCTTTTACCGAAGCCAGGGGCGCTTTTATATCGTGCGATACACTATACACAAAGCGGTCGAGTTCCTGATTCGTTTTTTTAAGCGAAGAGGTGCGTTCTTCTATTGTTTGCTCGAGCTGCAGGTTAGCTTGTTTTAACTGTTTGTTAGTTTTGCGCACCAATGCTTCGGCTTTTGCTAATTCTGTGGCCTGTTTTTCTAGTTTTTTATTTTGTAGTTCAATGGCCAGGGTGCGGTCGGCTATGGCTTGCTCCAAGGCTTCTTTACGCATATCCTCTACCTGCGACATTTTTTTACGCTCCAACGTATTAATAAAAACGTTCGAAAAAATTGACATGGGTTTAATAAAATCCTGCGCCCAATTATCCTGCGATTTTACACGACCCACCAATACAAAGGCGCCATAGCGTTTTTTCTCCAACACCATTGGCGTAATTAAAATGGGGCAATCGTTTTCTAACTCATATTCCGGATGATGGGGTGGTATAAGCACCGGAGCGGTGTCATTTATTTGATACACAGTTTGGCCAATTAGCTTTTGAACGGTGCTTACTAAGCAATACGAATCGGGCAATTGGTGGGTAGCATGCCATTGATAGCTTACTTTGCCCGTGCCCCCTTCAAAAAGCACAATGTAGGCATGTTCTGCTTCGGTAAACCTGCTTAGCAGTTCCAGGGCTTCGTTTATACCGGCATCAATTTCTTGAGCCGGCAAACTAATAAATTTGGCCGATATGTTTAAAAACAGGTTTTCTAAGTTCGATTTAACATTATATTTTTTCCGGGCTTCTTTAATGCTGGTTGTATCAACCGAAGCCAAACAATAACCAAGCAGTTGGTTGTGTTCGTTGCGTACCGAATCTATGGTTAGTTCCAGATTTTTTTTACCCTGCTTTGTTTTAATTATGGTTTCAAAACTTACTTGCTTTCCGGTTTGATTAATTTCATTGAGTTTGTTTTCTAAAATAATACCGTACGCAGCCGGCACCAATTGGTACACAGATTTTCCAATGGTGGCTTCCAACGGTACATCAAACAGCCCTTTATTGCTAAAAAGGATAATTCCTTCGGTATTAATCATCATTACCTGCTCAGAGGTAATACTAAAAAGCGATTTCCAAAAAGCGGCATCAATAGCTAAACCACTTTGCTCCTCCAACTCACACTGTTCAACTTCCTTTTTCATTGTTCCCAACTTATTAAAAATATGCTCAAATATACCGGGGATGGAATAGGTTGTAGTCGGAATTTAGTCGTCGAAAAGGTTCAGCTACCCTACTTAGGCCAATAACAAATTGACTATTTTCAAGAAA
>JALWRJ010000118.1 GCA_026994125.1 Cyclobacteriaceae bacterium
AGCTAAAAGAAAGCAATGGTGCTACGGTTACCGTACTAAATGTAGGCGAGGCCGAAACAGAGCCTACCATACGCAAAGCGTTGGCCATTGGTGCCGATGATGCCATCCGGGTTAATGCAGCTCCCAGCGATGCCTTGTTTGTGGCCGAACAAATTGCTCATGTAGCTAAAGATGGAGGCTATGACATGATTTTAATGGGGCGTGAATCCATAGATTATAATGGAGGTCAGGTGCACGCCATGGTAGGCGAATTGTTGGGTATGCCTTCGGTTTCTCCGATAATGAAACTGGATATTGATGGAAACAAGGCTATTATGAGCCGTGAGATTGAAGGAGGGAAAGAGTTTTTGGAAGCTGAGATGCCCTTTGTAGCCGGATGCCAGGAACCCATAGCTGAATGGAAAATACCCAATATGCGTGGCATTATGACCGCCCGAACCAAACCGCTGAATGTGGTTGAACCAACCGGTGATGAAACAGCCGTGGCCTACGAAAAATACGAACTACCTGCGCCTAAAAGTGGTGTTAAAATGGCCGATTCGGTGGAGCAATTAGTCGATTTTTTGAAAAACGATGCCAAAGTATTATAATTTAATTTAAGATTTTTTCGATATGTCAATAGTAGTAGTAATAGATTGCCCCGATGGAAGCATAAAAAAGGCTTCGCGTGAGGCTGTTAGTTTTGCAAAACAAATGGGAGCAGGCGATGTTGCCGCGTTGGTGTTAGGCGAAGCCCCTGAAAATGAGTTAGCCGGCTTAGGAGCCAACGGTGCTGCCAAAGTAATACAAGTGGCGGGTAACTTTACCACCATTCAGCAGTCGGCCAATGCGGTAGCCGAAATTATGGATGCACAAGGAGCCGATACCCTGGTGCTGGCCCAATCGGCCAAAGCCAGTGCTATTGGAGGCAGAGTGGCTGTAAAATTAGGCGCTTCTATGGGCTCAAACGTAGTGGCACTGCCCGATACCTCAGCAGGATATAAAGTAAAAACAAGTATATTTTCGGGAAAGGCCTTTGCGCATGTTAGTCTTACCAAAGCCAAAAAAGTATTGGTGGTAAGTAAAAATGTGGTTGATATTGCCGAGGATGGATCCCCGGCTGCTGTGGAGCAAGCTACGGTAGCAGCAGCAAGCGATAGTAAAGTAACAGTTACCGGGCAAGAAAAGGCTACCGGAGACATCCTGCTTACGGATGCCGACATTGTAGTTTCGGCCGGCAGAGGTCTAAAAGGACCTGAGAACTGGGGCATGATTGAGGAGCTTGCCAAGGCGCTGGGTGCAGCTACCGGATGTAGTAAACCGGTATCGGACATGGATTGGCGACCACACAGCGAGCACGTAGGCCAAACCGGCATTAAAGTGGCACCTACCTTGTACATAGCTATTGGGATTTCCGGGGCTATTCAACACCTGGCCGGAGTTAACTCATCTAAATATATTGTGGTTATAAATACCGATGAAGACGCTCCGTTTTTTAAAGCAGCCGATTACGGTATTGTAGGCGATGCCTTTGAAATTGTACCTAAATTAACCGAAGCTATTAAAGCGCTATAAAACGTTACAGGTAGTGGATAAACTAAAACTCGAAATATTAGGGCTTTCGTCTAGCCAGTCGCAAAGTGGCTCTTTTGCCTTGGTGCTGGGAGAAATAGGCGGGGAGAGGCGATTGCCCATTATTATTGGCATGTTTGAGGCACAAGCCATTGCCATCGAAATAGAGAAGATACTTCCTAACCGCCCTATGACCCACGATTTGTTTAAGTCGTTTGCGCACCAAATGCAATTTACGGTAGAAGAAATCGTAATCTACGATTTAAAAGAAGGGGTGTTTTTTGCACGGATTGTGTGCAAGCAGGGGGATAAAATTATTGAAGTGGATTCCAGGCCTTCGGATGCCATTGCTAT
>JALWRJ010000119.1 GCA_026994125.1 Cyclobacteriaceae bacterium
TTTGGCGAAATATCTACTGGTAGCTACGGACTGGAACCTCCCCAAAACCTAATCCATATCGATATTAACCCCAATGTTTTTAACAAAAATTTTGAAGCGGAGCTAACGATTGAATCGGACGCTGGCATAGCCCTGCAAGCACTCATTAAAGAGTTGAAAACCAGAGGGATTGACCATAAAAAAAGAGGGAATGAGATAGCCCAAAATTTACAAAAAAAGAATGAAGAATATTTAAATACCTGGTTGGGTAAGCAACAAAAAGAGTTGGTATCTCCGGGGCATTTCTTTACCAAATTAAGAACCAGGCTAAACGATGATGTCATAATGGTGGTAGATGACGGCAAACATACCTTTTTGGCTTCGGAGCTATTTCCCGTTTACAGGCCTAACGGATTTATTTCGCCTACCGATTTTAATTGCATGGGGTATTGTGTGCCTGCAGCCATTGCTACCAAAATGGCTAATCGTGCTAAACAGGTGGTTGGCATAGTGGGCGATGGCGCTTTTCAGATGACCGGCTTAGAGGCCATAACAGCGGCTGCTTACCAGGTGCCGGTAGTGTTGTTTATTTTTAATGATGGCGAACTGGGCCAAATATCGCAGTTTCAGAAAATACCACTTAATCGTAAAACCTGCTCGGTTATTGGCAAAGCCAATTTTGAAGGGGTAGCCCTGGCCACAGGTGCCGTTTACCTTACCTTAGATAACGATTTCCAAATTGATGAAGTAATTGGCCGTGCCATGCAACTGGCCGATGAAGGAAAACATGTGATGGTAGATGTTAACATAGATTACCGGCAAAAAACCATGCTTACCAAAGGAGTGGTTAAGGTTAATTTAAAAAGATTTCCTTTTACCGAAAAAGTTCGTTTTATTGGCAGGGCTGCCAAACGGCATATTTTGGGATAGGCCTGACCCAAAATTAGTGAGTTGAAATGCTCATTTTTATATCTGTTATCGTTATCTTTATAAAAAATTTACCAGGTAGGTTACCATCTACTATTTTTAGGTATGCAGAATTAAACAATGAAAACATCATGAAAAAATCTAACCTATTTTATTTATTGCTACTCCCTTTTTTGTTTACTAATTGTAATACAGATAAGTTCGACCACTTTGGCGTTGGAAATACCTACGAAAAATCGTTTGTTGTTACTGTGCCAGCCGATGCTTCCACCAATTCGTTTACAGGTAATACTAGCTTTTCGGCCGATGATGACAGTACCATTAAAGACAACCTGGAAAATATTACCGATTTTGATGTAACACGGGTAAGCTTAAAAATTACCAAATTTGATGGCGACCCAACCACCATAGGTAACGGGTCGGTGCTAATTACAGCTAATAGTGTAGAACTAAGCTCAGTTAATCTTGTAGATTTAAATTTTGCATCTATGGCTCAATCGGGGGATGAGCTGCTCTTACCTTTAGATGAGCAAGACATAATAGCCATAAATAATGCTTATTTAGCCGGACAAACCTTAATGTTAGAAGCCAACGGAAGTGTAAATAATGTTGGCTTTACAGCTGAATTTACCATTTATGTTTCTATTGAAGCCTCTATTCAAAACAACTAGCTATAAATATTGCACAAAAAAAGCCGCCTAAGCAAGCGGCTTTTTTTGTGCCCTTTGAATAGATTTTTTATTTAGGGCTTGCTGAAAAACGTCTTGCTTATTTACTATCAGTCTGTTAACTTCAAATTTAGGGATTAAAGTGCACAAGCTTTTTATAACAAAACACCTATACCCTTTCAAAAAAAAATTGTTTGTTAATGTTTATTAAGCCTGCCCACCAACTAGGAGGGTACTTGGCACCTTTTCAACAGCCCCTATTTACTACTTGCCAACCAGTGATTACTTGGGTAAGGTTATACTCCACATCCCTCTAAACTGGTTTAGCTTATAGCCAATGGCTTCATCGTTGGGGTATTTCAATTTTATAATGGCATAATCCTTTGAATCCATGCTTTTTCCTTCTATTCCATGGCATCTTAAGCAAACTTCTTTTGTTAGCATAATGGGGGCGAAAAATTGTATTTCCTTATCGTTTTTTTCTAAAATTTTAGGTACCATTACCGGGTTGCGCATGCGCGACATCTGCAAATAAATTTTCAGCATTTTGTATTCCATGCTGTCAGGAGCATTGGCCGGGTTGCGTAATTTTAAACTTGTTCGCTTTATTTTGGCACCGTATTGTTTCGATAGGCTATCGGTTAGCGGTAAGGCCATAGCTTGGCAATACCCAACGGCTGCTTCAACCCCTCCGGCCTTTAGTGCCTCACCTAATTGTTTACTTAGCGCCTTAAAGCTTCCTTGCGCAATGGTTTTACCTTGTTCGGTGTATTGTGCTACTTGTTGTTCGCTTAGGTTCGATGATTCACCACAGCTTGATAGCAAAAAAAGGAGCGGTAGAAAAGATATATAAATTCGCATAACTAACTTTATTTATAGTTAAAGGTACACATTGTGAGGTTAAAATCTTTAAAAGATGAAGCAAAACACAGGCTAAAAGTACAACCTTTCTTAATCAAGCGTTAATATGGTTACCTAACCTTGGTTTCCAACATCAATCCAATAAAAAAATTAGAAAAGTTTAGACAAGCAATGTAAGCTTGAAACGGCTCAATCCTTTAATTTTACGTGCTATATGCAAAGGGTTATTATTTTTTTGTTTGTAGTATTTGCTAGTGCTGTGCATGCGCAAGTGGTGGCTCCTAAGTATGCCAATGAATTTTTATCCTTGGGGGTAGGCGCCCGGGCAGCTGCCATGGGCAATACGCAAACAGCCATTGCCAATGATGTAACTGCTGGCTATTGGAATCCGGCCGGCCTGCTAAACCAAACGCACGACTATAATGGGGCATTGCAACACGCACAATACTTTTCGGGCATAGCGCAATACGACTACCTGGCTTTTAGCATGCCCTTGGATACCATGAGTGCACTGGCTGTTTCAATTATACGTTTTGCCATTGATGATATACCCGATACTCGCTTTTTGTATGATGCTAACGGAGCCCTTAATTACGATAATGTGCAGTTTTTTTCAGCGGCCGATTATGCATTTATTGGTTCGTACGCACGTATTTTGCCGGTGTGGGGTGGAATAAAATTAGGAGCCAATGTAAAAGTTATCCACCGTAAAGCAGGCCAGTTTGCTAATGGGTGGGGCTTTGGCCTCGATGTGGGGGGGCAGTACCGGTTAAACCAATGGCAGTTTGGTGCTACATTTAAAGACGTAACAGGTACATTTACCGCCTGGAGCCATCGGGTAGATTCCATTAGCACTATTTATGCGCAAACAGGTAACATTATTCCGAGTACTACCCTCGAAGTAGCTTTGCCACGCCTGGTGTTAGGGGTGGGGCGTAAGTTTAATTATAAAAAGTTTGGCATACTGCCTACCTTCGATATGGCCATAACCTTTGATGGTAAACGTAACACACTCATTCGATCCTCTTTTGCTTCCATCGATCCGGCCTTCGGCCTAGAAATTAGCTATGCTTCTTTAGCCTTTGTTCGTGTAGGTGTACGTAATTTCCAGCAGTTAAAAAACTTTGATGGCTCTACCTACCCGGTGGTGGAACCCACTTTTGGATTGGGCTTTACCTATTCCGGAGTTACCATCGATTATGCCCTTACCTCGGTAGGTAGCCAAACCGAATCGCTTTATACCCACGTTTTTTCATTAATGGTTAACCTAAATAAGAAAAATGACTAGGCTTTACATTTTTATTATTTTTTGCTTTGTAACTTTAAAAGGGGTAGCTCAAACTTATGGTAATGAGTGGGTTAATTTTGCATTAACCTATTATAAAATTAACACGGGAGCGAACGGTATTTATCGGTTAACCTATACCAACCTAAACAATGTTGGCTTTCCTGTGGGGCAGGATAACCAACGAATCCAATTATTTCACCGGGGGCAGGAACTGGCCATTTATGTGGAAGATGCCAATGGAAACGATTTATTTGATGCAGGTGATTTTATTGAGTTTTACGGTCAGGTAAATGATGGTACTTTAGATGCAGCTCTGTATCAGCCGGCTTCGGCTCAACCACATGCTTACTATAATTTATATTCCGATACAACCGCTTATTTTATAACCCACAACCCGGCTGCCACGGGCAAACGAATAGCCAATCTGGCGCCTTTTACCGGTGGTACCATCGATACCTACCATTTTAGTGAACTAATAAGCTTATATACCAGCGATTATTTATTAGGGGTTACGCAAGCATCCTATAACTCACAAACTTATTTTGATGTAGGCGAAGGATTTTCCGGCACTCGGATAACCGAAAATAGTAATCCGGTACAAGATGTTGTGCTTAGTGGTATCGACCAAACAGTAGTTTCGGCTCCAAACCCGCAACTCGAACTACAATTGGTTGGCCGTAACGAGCAAACGCACTCGGTTACTATCGAAGCGGGTGCTTCAACGGGTTCGCTTACCACAGTAGGCACGTATGGGTTTAGTACCTTTAATACACTTACCATAAATGAGGCGATTGATTGGAGCAGTATTTCGGGGAGTGGTACCCTTACCATTAGAATTACTGTAAATACTAACGGTGGTGAAAACAGCAATGTTTCAGTTAATTATATCCGATTAACTTTTGCGCAAGCATTAGATATGGGCGGTGCCTTGGCTAAAGAATTTAACCTGCTACAGCATACAACAGGAGGGAACGAAGTAACCATTAGTAACCTGCCTGGCACGGTTAAGGTGTATGATATTACAGATGCAGCAAATGTAAGCGGTGTTCCGGATAAAGACACCAACCCAAATACATTTACGGCCGGTTTTGAGCAGGCATTAGCTACCCGAAAACTTTTTGTTAATGAAATAGGCAACTACCTTGAACCTACGTTAACACCTGTTCGTTTCCGCTCCATAGATGTAACAGCCAACTACCTGGTTATTAGCCACTCATCACTTATGCAGTCGGCAGGAGGTTACCCCGATGCTGTACGAGCCTATGCAGGGTACAGGGCTTCAGCCCCTGGTGGTAGTTTTGATACCTTAGTGGTTGATATTGAACAACTGTACAACCAATTTAGCTATGGCGAAATAACGCCCTTGGCTATTTATAGATTTATGCAATACATGGCCGATAAAGGAAATCCGGCACATTTGTTTATCATTGGCAAGGCCTTGGTAGTTGCTACTAAATTTTACCGCAGACCCAAAACCGATTTTACTTACTACGATTTGGTACCTACGGCCGGCCAACCCGGGTCAGATTTAACCTTTACGGCCGGATTAAAAGGAGCGGGGGTAGAGGCCGGTATTCCGGTGGGCAGGTTGGGTGCCAGCCAACCTGACGATATAGTAAATTACCTGGCTAAAGTAATGGAACTGGAAGCTACTCCTTTTAATGCTTTGTGGCGTAAACACACATTGCACCTAAGTGGCGGAAATACAGAATCGGAGTTAGCTTCGTTTCGTTCGTATGTAGATAGCTATGCTTCCACTATTAATGGCCCATATTTGGGGGGTGAAGTGACTACCCAGTCTAAAACTACCTCTGCTCCGGTTGAGTTTATTAATGTAAGCAAACAAGTAAATGCCGGAGTAAATCAAATTACTTTTTTTGGTCATTCGGCACCTAATGTAACCGATATTGATATTGGTTTTGTTTCCGATCCTGTGAATGGTTACAATAACAAAGGAAAGTACCCCTTGGTGCTGATGAATGGTTGCAATGCCGGCAATATTTATAACGATGACTATATCTTTGGGGAAGACTGGGTGTTAACGCCAAACCTGGGCTCAACGGCCGTTATAGCACATACATCCTATGGATTTAGTGCTGTGTTAAACCGGTGGAGCAGCTTGTTTCATAGCATTGGTTATGGCGATTTAGATTATATGGATAAATCTATTGGTGAAATTATGCTCGAAGCCAGCAGGCAACTGTTAGCACAATTGGGAGGAGCCTCTAATCCGTTTTATACTACACAAGTACAACAAATGGGACTGCATGGTGACCCCGCTATTAAATTATTTGGTACACGCCTGCCTGATTACGAAATAAGCTTAAACAATGTTGAACCGGTACCTACTACCGAACAAGGGGTAACTGCCGAAGCCGATACCTTTGCTTTAGCCTTGGCTGTTCGTAATTTTGGGGCTTTTTTACAAGATTCGCTGGAGGTTTTTGTGCGAAGAACTCTACAGGATGGAACCGTGATAGATTACGACACCATTACATTTTCCCCCGTACGCTATCAGGATACGCTGCGCTATCCAATTCCTAATAATTATGAAGGCAATCATGGAGCTAATACGTTTGAGATAGTCTTAGACCCGGCCGAAAAATTGCCCGAGTTAGATGAGCTTAATAACCGTATCTTTTTTAATTACTTTATTCCTATATCAGGCACTATACACCTGGCTCCTCTAAACTTTAGTATCGTAAATAGCCAGCCTTTGGCGTTACAGGCTCAAATTTCGAATCAGCCTGCTAACAACCGGGCAGTTTTGTTTGAGTTCGATACCAACGATGATTTTAACGCGCCTGTTACCGGAGAAGGAACCGGAAATTTGCTGGTTTCCTTTCCTAATGTATCGGTGCCCGAAGTAGATTCATTGGCTTATTATTGGCGAAGCAAATACCGTGATTTGGCGCCCGGTGAAGCCGACCAGTGGACAACAACTTCGTTTACTTACATTAAAAATGGAGAGGAAGGTTGGGCGCAAGTAGCTTTGCCTCAGTATAAAGCTAATAAGTTTAGTGGTATGTTGCAGGACGATGCCACCTTGCAGTTAAAGTTTGAAGAAACTAAATTGCCTATTGAGGTTACTACCTTTGGCTCGGCCAATCCGGCTACTAATTTTGATGTGCAATTTTTAATTGACGGACAAGCATTTATTTTGGGTACCGGGTTTCAGTCTTGTGCCGATAACCGGCTGGCCATTGTAGCTTTTAACCACAAATCGGCTGCTCCTTATGCTCCGGTTTTTGGTGGCCAGGTAGATGCCTGGACCTGTGGCCGATCGCCTCAGGTAATAAACATTGTGGCCGATACCAATCCGGCTTTTTTAGACCAGGTATTGGATGCCATTGCTCCTAATGATTATGTGTTGCTGTTTACCATAGGCAATTTTGATTTTAATGCACCCGGTATTTCGCTTACTAAGCTAACAGATTTAGGAGCCGATGTAGCTAATTTAACCGGCAAAGCAAACGATGAACCTTACATAATGTTTGGCCGTAAGGGGAGTGGTGCAGGTAATGCCGAATTTGAAATACTGGCCGATCCGGCTTCGGCTATCCCGGCTAACGAACAAATGATTACTACCCCTCAGTTTAGCTCGGTGGTGGCCAGCATAGGAGAAGGTAGTATGCAATCTCCGGTAATTGGCCCTGCCTTTGCCTGGGGTAAACTTACCTTTAGCACCCAGCCCCTCACAGGTTTTGACAAAATAGGAGTTGATGTGGTGGGTTTAGACTTAACAGGTAAAAATGAAACCATTCTTTCTACAGGTATTCAAATCTTCGAAACCGATTTAAGTTGGATTGACCCAGTAGCATATCCAATGCTCTATCTTACCTATCATGTAGCCGATACCGTAGCAAAAACACCTGCGCAATTACAAAAATGGCTGGTTACGTATGAACCAAGCCCTGAAGGTATAGTTGCCTTTTTAGGCAATAATAAGGGCAATTCGTTACAAGTAGAAGTACAAGAAGGCGATTCGGTAAAAACTACGTTTGGCTTTATTAACGTATCGGATAAAACATTTACTGCTGATTTGCCC
>JALWRJ010000120.1 GCA_026994125.1 Cyclobacteriaceae bacterium
GTTTGGGAATTAACATAAAACAAAGGAAAATGGTAACCAAGGCACCTCCTACCTGGGTATAGGCAGAATAGCCAATTTTACCTGTGCCGGAAAAAAGTTTAGTTAACGATTTAGTAAGCACCATTATAATGGTACCCGGTACCAGAATTAAAAATGGGATAGTAGCTTGCACATATTCATCACCATAAATAAAAGGTATGAACTTAGCTAAAACCAGCATAAAAAAAATACCCATTAGTACAGAGGCAAAGAGTAAAAGCCTGCTAACTTTAACCAATAAGTCAAGTTGCAATTCTTTGTTTTCCGACATGGCCACTTTATTAAAAAAAATAGGGCCTACCGAATCAGGTAAAACCCAAATTAGTTCTGAAAAAGAAGTGGCTACGGCATAATTACCCAAATTAGAAGCCGAAGATGCGGCTCCCAATAAAAACCTGTCGATTCGGGTATTGGCATTAATTGCTACATAACCCAGCCATCCTTTAATTCCATATTGGTACGACTCTTTAACGAATTTTTTATTTAGGCTAAGTAAAGGATGATATTTTTTACGGGTAAACCAAACAATATTTAACGTAATCACGGCAAATGTAATGGTGGTAGCAATTGCTGCACCCAACACTTTATCATCAAAAAAAAACACAAACGGCACTATTAAAACAGGTGTAATAATTCCATTGATTATGTTTTGCTTATTAGTAAAGATAAATTGCCCATCGCTATTAAGTAGCCCTTGCGCAAACAGTACAAATGTTTTAAAAAATACCAATAAACCCAATAAAAACATATAAGCCGGCACAAAGCTTTTGGCTGATTCACCGAGCCAATTAAAATGGTATAGAAAAAACAATAAAATACTTATACCCAAGCTAATAATAATTGCATTTAACAGTACCGAGAAACTTATTTCGGTAACCGAGTACCGCTTATTAGCTGCATAATACCTTAAGCCTTGCACAAAGCCCAACGATAGCAATGGTATTAAGAATGACGAAAGCACAATAATATATGTAAAAACACCTTTACCTTCGGCTCCTAACACTCGTGCCACAATAACCGATGACAAAAATGACAGGGGGAACATTAAGAGCTTTGTTAGTATATTACTTACTACGTTTTTGGCCGGAGTCATTTGCCACAAGTTCCATTAACTGATTAATTTGTTTGCTTATTGCCTGGTTGCTTTTATAGATTTGATTAAGATTGGCATCGTAATATTGTGCGATTAACTTAAAAAACTCAGCTGAAGAAAGGGTAAAAAATACTTCTGCATATTTTTTTTGCACTACCCCATTTTGTTTGGTAATTGGTAAAAATCTGGAGTTCCATGCACTCATTCCCATAGACAAATGATTATAGCATTGGATGTGGTTATTTTGGCTTTTATAAGTATTTATTAGTTGTTGTTTTTCGTTGATAAATTCAGATATATCTACATAACCATTGGGATAAAGTGTATTATGTACCTGATACCCCCATACTTCCATATTGGGTAGAGTTTTCAATTTATTTGATAACCCCACTAAGTGGTTTACCATCCGATGCTTTACAGGGGCATCTAACAACCAAGGCAATAAAAGCACATCCGGCTTAAACTCATGGATGTATTTAGTAAGCTGCCACAACTGATTAACAGAAAGTTGCGTTTTATAATTGGACACTGGAAGCACATGAAAGGATGCATTAAGTTGTTCGCACACCTGTTTAGCTTCTTGGTTTCTAACTTTAACAGATTCTTCTACCGAACACCCAATGTTATCCTGGCTGCCATCAGTAGCAAAAATTATTTTAATAATGGCTCCTTGCTTAGCTGCTTTTACTAGTGTACCCCCGGCTCCGATTACTTCATCGTCTTGATGCGGAGCAATTACCAGGATACGCTGCCCTTTATATA
>JALWRJ010000121.1 GCA_026994125.1 Cyclobacteriaceae bacterium
TAGTGCCGAAAGAATTTAATCCTATAATTGCCAACTCATCAATTCCATTGATAAACCTAGTAAAAGATAGCCATGAAATTTTAAATTTACGTGAAAATCCGAGACCCATTATAATCAATTTTTGGGCAACCTGGTGCAAACCATGTATAGCTGAAATGAATAGTTTTCAAAAACTCTACCAGCAAGACTCTTTACAAACGGACTTTTATTTTCTTTCAAGCGAGCCTCTCGAAAAACAATTAAATTTTATACAAAAAAAAGGATGGACACTACCATTCTTTAAATATGTTAAAGATTCAATTCCGAATCAATTGAAAACGAATGCCTTACCAACTACATTTATTATAAAAAATGGAATAATATATTTTCAAAAATCAGGAAAGGCAAAATGGGATTCTAAAAACACTATTGAATATTTAAAAGGATTGAAATAATACTTATTCCACAAAAACTACCCCATTTATATTTGAGTTAGTACTATTGCCTTTTACCAAAAAACCATTAACTACCCGGTATTTAATATTATTATGCTTATCGAGGAGTAAAAAATTAGCCGGGGCATCTACTGCCAGGCTTGATACTTTGTTGATGGCAGAGGGGTGTACCCAATTGATGGGTAAGGGTAAGTGCGGCTCAGCCGGTGGATTAGGGTTGGTAACAAATAGTACTCCCTGGCGCAATAGCCGTTTGGCTGTTACAAAACTAAGCCCCTCCGAATCAGCCAGTGTAATCACTTTACCCGGTATAGCGGATAGCCCGGTAGCATCTAATGTGCTAAAGCCTTCGTAGGCCGATAGGTCGCCTATATCCTCAATGGTTCCTTTGCTGTAAAACTGCGGATGAGCCAGTAGGTGCTCGGTACGATTAATGCCTATATCTACTTGTGAGCTACTGTGGGGCAGGTTTACATTTTTTATAAGCACATCAAACAACTTGGTATCGATGGGCGGAATAGCCTCGTAGTGCTGTACTGCTATATCAGTATAGCTGCCGGTGGCAATGGTTTCCAAAGCCTGCATAAGCACTAAAAAGTTTAATTTACGGACACCTTCTTTTTGGATATCGTTGGGTAACCAACCCGACTCTACCAAGATGGTGCTAACACCCTTGGCTTGTATCTGATCCCCAAAGGAGCGTTCGCTAAAGGTATCGTCATACAGGCCCGTACCACCAGGTATAAAGGCCTGTGCAGCTTTGTTCATGGCAGCAATTACCTGCATGGCCGCCTTACGCGTTGTATTAACCGTACGATTTGCATTGTAGGCAGGTGCTAAAAAAGAAAGGCTGGAAGGGGTACTGCTGCCCTTTACATTGTAAAACCTGCGCTGATCATGTAAATTAAATGCAAAATGGGGTTTCAGCTCATCCACTTGCTGCATAAGCAACCTACCTTCGAGCGTTTGCAGTGCCAGAGCATCGCGGTTCATATCAATGCCGGTGGCAGTTCTGCGCTGGAAACGCTGCGTGCCATCGGGGTTAAGCATGGGAATAAATTGGAGGGTAAGTTCTTTGGCTAACTGCTTTCTAAATTCATTAAAGGCATCATCGGCTACTAAAAATTTAAGTATGTCTAACAAAGCTCGGGTAGCAGTTGATTCATTACCGTGCATTTGGCTCCAAAATAGCAGTTTTGTTTTGCCTTTGCCAAAGGTTATTTTATGGATAGAACGGCCTTCTTCGGATTCGCCTATTTGCTTAAAAGTAAGTTGGGGGCATGCTGTAAATGGTTCAAGGGCTTTTAGCAAGGATGTGTGTGTAAAACGATTTACTTGTATTTGCTTGACGTGGTATGATTCGTATCGCTGATTTATTTGCTTAATAAACTTACCTCTAATTTCTGCCATAGCTCAAAAATAGAACAAAGTACAATAATGAAATAAAAAAGGTCTGCAATTGCAGACCTTAAACTTTGCTAAATACCTAAACTTTCTTCAAACCCCCTGTTTTCAATTTACTATAATGCTTGAACCTTAATGTAAATAGTATTTGCCAAATCGAAAATTTCTCTTCGATACCTAACGCTCTTAATCTGTATAAATTAAGAATTGGATAATAAATAAACGCATAAAGAATCGAAAAGCTCAGAAACCAACTCAATGACATTTGCTTCTCAATAAAGAAATAGAATAGAGGAACAGAAGGGCTTGCGCCAACAACAAAATACATCCATGGATTAGCTAAAATTTTGATTTTCGAATTCATTTTTATTGGTTTTATTTAAATGCTGCATAAATACCACAAGCAGCTGCTAATACGAATGGATAAGCTCCATCGGTTGCATAGGTTGCCGCAGCATCAAAAGCCAAATTTAGCAACCCATTTGAAAAAGGTTGTGCAACACTAGAGATACAATCACCTGTATCACTAAACCATCCTGTAACTCTACCATTTACTGCAGGAACATCATGGAACATAATTTCACTGTGCGTGGTAGTAAAATACACTCTAAGATTTCCTTCCATATCATACAGCTTAGTATCTACAACTCCTGCAGAAATTTCACTATTTTCGGTATACAATGTACCTAACACATTACCAAGTTCGTCAAAACTCACTAATAATCCAACTTCTGGATTAGTTTTACTTGTAATTCCATATGAAGTCCCTTTGTTTACACCATCACTTACCACAATCTCTTTAAGATCATTCGGATTAAAATTTGCTAAACTAAATTTGGCATCGTTAACTCTTGAAGTTTTGCCGATTTTTAAAAGCAAATCTTTAGTGTTCGCAATCAAAGATGCACTCGCCCTATTAAATTCAACACTTCCATGTTTTTCTATTTCTACATTCTCTGTAGCACAAGATGCAAGAAAAATTAGACTTACAAAAATATTTTTTTTCATGTTATTTTGGTTTTGTTAATAATATCTGCACAACACTAAAAAAAAATTAACTTTACCAACTTATATTAAAAAATATAGATTATAGTATAAACTGAAATCCTATTTTAACGCCAAAATTGCGCACATTGGGTTTATTGGTGTAGGTAAGGCGGTGAAAGAAATCGATGCGGAAAATTTTGAGAATGTTTTCGATGCCATAACCCAGTTCTACGTATGGAATAGCCGGGTTTAACACGCCAAATTGTTCTACCGGATTGCCATTAGTGTCGTAAATAGGTACCATAATATCTATGTTTTGCTGACGGATACCGCCATACAGCACCTTAGCCTCGCCCACCAGCCTTAATTTAAGGTACTTTATAAGGGGCACATGGTTTAACAATTTTCCTTCGAAATGGTGCCGGTAGCTTAACGCTACATAGCGATCGGACACATACTCAAAGTTATTCATTAAATTATACGTATTTACGGTATAAAACGGAGTCTCGTTACCCCAGTGGTTGCGTAACAAAGGGTAAGGTACAGTTCCAAATACATATTGGCCATCCAGGCGAAGGAAAGAAGTGCCCAACTCGCCCATTTTAAGTTTTTTAATAAACTCAAAGCCCAGTTTTTGGTATTGCAAACTAGCATCTATTAAGGGCATGCCCGCAGTAAAACTAAGTCTTACAATTGGGAAACGGTTATAACCTCCACTTACGCGTTCGTTGTCATCAATCAGGTATTTGCGGTCTTTAGCCCACTCTACCTGCAAGCGGGCTTCGGTGGTGGTAATGCTGGTGCTGGTGCCGGCACCAGGTTCGTTGGCCTGGTTATAATAGCTAAAATCGAACAAAGGGTACACCTTATCGTACCTAAGCACTAACCGGGTGTTTACATCTCGTACCAGTTGGTTAGCCAACGACCACTGCAACCTTTTATGTTCGAAAGGTCTTCGTAGAGCCCCTAATCGATTAAAGGCGTAAAAAGCACCTTGCTCGTTTATATTGCGATAGGTAAAGTAAACAGGATCTACATCGTGACGTATTTCTACCCCGGTTTTAATCCAGGGTTTACGCGAGATAATGTAATCCACCCCGGCTTTAAATTTCCATTTTTCATCTTTAAAACCATAGCCCACAAGCCCTTTAAACACCCATTTATCGCTAAATTGGTAGGTGGTTTCAGCACCAAAGCCCAAACGTAAGCCTTCGATATTATTATACGATAAAAACAACGGGTATGGCCCCACCCTAATATACTTAAAACGATAATAGCCGCTATATGCAAATTTGGCAATATCGATATATGCCTTAATGGAAGGAATTTTTTTTAAGGTATCTACCATGCTATACACATTAATTTCGCTTTTCGAAAGTGATTCGTGGCGTTTTTCCTGCCAGTACAAATCATCACTCATTCGTACCTGGTCGTCCAAATCAACGGGCAATCGGTAAAACGAATCGGGGTGGGGTTTATTTACAACAAAGTTTTTATTTGAGATGTAAAACTTGGCTAATAAGCCGGCTATCTCATCGGTAGGTTGGGCTACATCGATAAGCACCCTGGTTTTGGAGGGCAACCAAGGGCCTGCTTCGGTTTTGGAAAGCTCCTGTTTAATATTTAGTCTTTCGATGTAATTTAAATTGGCTTGCTTACCCACGGTTACATCGATTTGTTTTAGGGCATATTCACTTTTGGTTATCCAAATGGTGCCTTTAAATGCCAAATCGTGTTTACGCTTAGGTTCCAAATCAATACGGTACGTAAAATCATTGCCAATCATCATGCTATCCACCAGGTACACATTATAAATACCCTTCCACCCATTGGCTAAAGGCGATACAAATTCTTTTTCGAGAATGGTCAGGTAATTACGGTAAAAATTATACTCCTGGTAGGTGGAGCCCACCAACTGCGAAGTAAAAGTGCCATCGGTTAGGCCCAGTCCGTTTACACGTGTTTTTACTACATACTCGTGGCGCATGTCGGGATTGTTTCGTACATAGTAGTTCGATATGGCTTCGGAAAAGAAAACAGGTAAAATAGGACGTCCGTTTTCACCGGCAATGATTTGAATGCTGTCCAGCACACCAACAATTTTTTTTACCTGTTTGTTTTGTTTAAATTTATCGGTCAGGTTATCAATATCTACTTCTATTTTAGTGTAACTTTCATACTCATAGGCTTTTAGGCTTCGTTTATCGTTTTGCTTTTTGTGCTTAACCACCTGGCGCATAATGGCAAAGGCCGGGTTTTCTTCGGCCACAAAAACCACTTCGTTCAGGTTTACAATTTCCTCGGTAAGCTGAAAGTTGAGTTCTTGCGATTTACCAGCAACAATGGGTAGCGTTAAAGGCTTATAGCCAATGTAACTGGCCGAAACCGAGTCCACGGGAGTATTGGCTTCGATTCGAAAAGTGCCATCAAATTTCGTAGTGGCCCCCACGGTTGTTCCTTTAAAAATTACATTGGCAAAGGGGATGGGGTCGCCCGAAGCCGCATCTTTAATTTTACCAAAAACTACCGTTTTTTGCCCATAGCCTATGTTTATGGAAGCCCAAATAAAGGTGGTATAGAGCAGTAGTTGTTTCAATTAAAAATGTTATATCTAATATTTTACGCCACAAGCAAATACAAAATAATAGCAAATTAGCAATAAGCACAACCAATTTAAAGGGCCAGCCCTGTTTATTAAAGGTTACCGCACCACATAAAGTTCGATAAAGGCTTTTATACGGGCAAAAAACTCTCGTAGCCTTACATTGCCCGATTCGCTAAGAGGTAACCGCCTGGCCGGCATTACCCGGGCATTTAAATGGTAGTAGTTACTTATAAACAAAGCTCTGTAGCCATGAAATTTTTGGGTTATAATTATAACATCGGTTAGGCCAAAAAGTTGCTGTGCATTACGAATAGACTCAATAGTGCGGTAACCGGCTGTATCGAGCATAATTTTATCGTTGGGTACTCCCAGTGCTATCAGTGCATCGCGCATCATTTGAGGTTCGTTATAGTAGCGGGTTCGGTTATCGCCACTTACAATTATGTGCTCAATTTTGCCAGCATTTAAGAGTTCGTAAGCCATTTGAATACGCCCCTTAAAAAATTCATTTTTGGTGCCATTACGGTTGCGGTTACTGGTTCCTAACACCAACCCAACCTTGGCAAAAGGTATTTGCTCAACCGAGCTATAAACCTGGCTTTGTGTTGAAAAAATCATCCACACATTAATGGCAATCATTAGGGTAAGCAAATAAAAAAAAAGCCGTTTTATATTTTTCAAACTAATAGGTTTTTGGGAAGTACTTTAAACTACAACGATTTATGAGGTACTTTGGTTTAACCTGGTAAACTCTCTTTCTAACACCTCTGGTTTAGGAACAATATTTTTATACCAATCCAAGGTTAAGGCTTCTATTTCGGATGGTGTTAAATGCCAATTTACCGGCAACGAACGTAATTTAGAGGTAACTTCGTAAAGGCAAATGGCTACACTTACCGAAATATTAAAACTTTCGGTAAACCCATGCATGGGTATATGCACCAGTTCGTCCATCTGTTGCAGGGCAAATTTGCTTAATCCTGTTTCTTCGGTTCCAAATACCAGGGCTGTTTTGGGTGTTATATCCAACCTGTTTAAAGGGGTACTATTAGGTTGAGGCGAAGTACCCACCAGCCTGTATCCGTTTTTCTTTAAGGTTGCAAAGCAGTTGGTAGGCGAGGTAGATTCTTGATGTTTAATAATTGACACCCATTTGGCCGAGCCCCTTACTACATGAGGGTTTACTTCGTATTTGTTCCTGCCTTCGATAATATGAACATCTTGTACTCCAAAGCAATCGCAACTGCGTACTACTGCGCTGGCATTATGAGGTTGGTAGATGTTTTCGAGCACCACCGAAATATGCCTGGTACGCTGTTGAAGCACATCGGCAATCCTTTGCTGCTTATGTAGGGTAACATAATTGGCCAAAAATTGGGTAAGCGTACCGGGGTTATCCATATTAAAACAGTTCTAGGGTAGTTCCAACTTCATAATCGTCTCCGCCTTCTTTTTTAGGAGGTTTAGGAGGCTTGGGTATTGGTTTCTTTGGCGTATCATCTTTTTTGTCTAAGGAGTTGGGGTTATCCGAAACCGGTTGTTCAGGCTCCTTGCTGGTAGCTTCAGGTGCCATTTCAGGCTCCTCAATTTTTACTTTTTTTACAGGATATTGCGAAAGCCTGTTGCCAATGGCCTTCCAGCCTTTTACATCAATGAGTTCTTTAGCAGGCACGGTATTGGTTTCGCGCTCTTTGGATTTGCCCTTAACAACCTCCATTACCACCAGCGGAGCCGGATGTACCGACACAGCCAGGAGTTTAGAGCCCGGGGTATCGCTAATTAAGCTATATTTTTTACCCAGGGTATTGGTTTCGATGGCAAACCGTTTGATATAATGGTTTTTAGACTTGCCTTCCTGATGTACCAGGGTAACTACCATTTGAGGTTCTAATTTTGTAATAGCACTTATTTTATCGGCTTCGTAGTGGTTGGCCAAATCGTAAGAGGTTAGTTCGTACTGGCCATCTTTATAGATAACCAATATACGGTCATCACCATCAAAATTACCAATACACACACCTCTTCCTTCTTTGTTTAAACGGCCTACAGAGCTATCGTACCAAATATCGATACCGGCCAGGGTAGAAACGCCAGCCGCTTTAAATTCGATTTTACGTACAGGGTAGCGAGTTAAAATATTGCCTCCGGCTCCTCGCCCTTTTATTTCGATGGACGCAAAATCGAAATCGAATACCTTGGTACGAGCCGAACAGCCCGAAGTAAGTTTTACGGTTACAATTTCGGCCTGGCCATTGGGGTTGGCCGATACATACAACACCTTAGAGCCTTTGTGTCCTTTGGTTAAATCGTATGCTTTATCGCGAGTTA
>JALWRJ010000122.1 GCA_026994125.1 Cyclobacteriaceae bacterium
ATAGAGGCCGAAGGGTAATCGTGCAGGGCAAACTCGGCATACGCTGCTTGTAAAAAATTTCGCTTCTTTATGGTTTTAAGTTTATGGAAACGTGCGGTAGGCATAACTAATTGGAATCTTTTAAAAACTTTCCTACCAGCATGGCCATCAAAATAGCCAGGTATAATTGCCCGGTTATTGATACCAAAATGGCCATAGCCTGCCCCTGTGGGGTGTGGGGCGTAATGTCGCCATAACCCAGGGTTGACAAGGTAACAAAGCTATAATACACTAAATTATAGCCTGCTCCGTACCTGATGCTGTAATCGAACGAACCAGGATAAAAGAGTTCTACCACTTCGAACAGTATGGCACTAAGTATGCCTAACAGCAAATAGGCACTTACTGAACCGGCCAGCACCTGGGCATTTACCTGCTTTAGTTTTAAGATGCTTTTAAGAATTTTATAAATGGTAGTTCCAAATAGTCCCATAAATGCCAACCATTTGGCCAGCAACAATCCGGTTACATTAAATTTAGTGTTTAACGAAAACCAGGTTAGTACCAGTACTAAAATCAATATTCCTCCACCTCGTAACAACAGGCGTTCTTTATCTACCAAAATAACCATACAGCTTATAACCACAAAGCTAAATACGCTATACACCACCAGGCTACTAAAATACCACTGGTATGTAAAGGGAGGCACCAGTAAAAAAAGTATAATGGATAACAGCAAAAAATAATACTGCTCCTTAACATGGTGCCTTAGGTAGCTGTTTATGATTTTTGATAGTCTCACCGTGTGCCAAAGTTAAACAAAACAATTTAGTAACATAGGGAGGCGAAAATTTACAATTAAGTAAAACACAAATACATTCGAGTTAACATGCCAGGCTAACCTTTGTGGCAAATTTAAACAACATTAAACATGAAGAAGTCATTTACCTTTTTTGCAGTAGCTGGCCTAATAACTTTTACAGCCTGCAAAAAGAATGAAGATCCCAACCCCATAACTGGCGGAGATGAAACCTCCAACGAAGTGGTTTCGGGTTCGATTACTACTAACACTACCTGGACAGCCGATAAAATATATGAGTTGGCTACCAAAGTAGTAGTAGAAGAGGGTGTTACTTTAACCATTGAACCCGGCACCATTATTAAAGGTCGTGAAGGTACTGGTACATTAGCTACTGCACTAATTGTAGCCAGGGGGGCTAAAATAATGGCCGCAGGAACAGCTGAAAAACCTATTATTTTTACTTCGGTAAAAGATGATATTAAAATTGGCGAATTAAAAGGTAGCAACCTGGGAAAAGAAGATATTGAGTTATGGGGTGGTTTAATTGTGCTGGGAAAAGCTCCTGTATCGGCCAAAAACGGAGATACCGAAGCACAAATTGAAGGCATACCTGCCAGCGATACTTATGGCGCTTATGGCGGTACGGATGCTAGAGACAATTCAGGTTCCTTAAAGTATATTTCTATACGTCATGGTGGGGCTTTAATAGGCGAAGGCAACGAAATTAATGGCCTTACACTAGGAGGGGTAGGCAGTGGAACTACTATTTCGAACATTGAAGTATATGCTACCCTGGATGATGGCATCGAATTTTTTGGAGGTACTGTTAATGTTACGAACGTTATTATTTCGCACCAGGGAGATGACGGACTGGATATTGACCAAAACTTTGCAGGTTCGGTTACCAACTTTTTGGTACAACACGATGTAAATGGTACTGATGAAGGTTTAGAAATTGATGGCCCCGAAGGAAGCACCTATACCGAAGGTTTATTCACATTAAAAAATGGAACTATAAGAGCATTAAGCGGAACAGATGCTTCTCAAGCCGACCTTAAATCTAAAGCCCAAGGAACTATTGAAAACGTAGTTTTTGAAGGCTATTCCAGTGG
>JALWRJ010000123.1 GCA_026994125.1 Cyclobacteriaceae bacterium
GGCGCAATCTACATCTGCTGGCTTAGGCTTAAGTTTTTGATACCAGGCAAAGCCTAATACAGCTATGGTTAAAGCAATAAGGTAAGGCCTAAAGGCCTCTAGCCACGAAAAACTGGCTGCTATACCACTTACACCTGATATAAGAGCCAAAACAGGTGTAATACAACATAGGCTAGCCGTTATAGCTACTAATAAGCCTGCTCCGGCTGATTTTGTACTTGAATCTTTAGTGTTCATTTTACTGTTTTTAAGGTGTTTATTTCTTTCATTTTTTCTAACATCGGGTATAAGATGTTTACATGCTCTTTTACTAATTTGTAAAAGATGGTTTGGCCTACTTTATTGTCTTTTATCAAGTTGCCGTCTTTCATTTTGCGCAGGTGCTGCGATATGGCAGGTACGGACATGCCCAGTACATCGCTTAAATCGCAGGGGCACATTTCGCCTTCGTTATAAATAAGGAAAAGTATTTTGAGGCGCACCTCGTTGCCCGCCAGGTTTAGCACTTTTGAAACTTTTGCTATCTCTGGAGCTACTCGCTCTAAATCTTTTTTGCAACCGGCAAGTTGGTTTTCATCGGCCAATACTCTAATACAACTGTTGCTCATAATCTTAATTGTTTAAGCAAATTCTTAAATAATAACGCAAGTGTAGCAAATTAGTTCCAAAACCTGTAAAAAATATTTAAGAAATTTCTTAAATACTGAACCGGCTTATCTATTTTAATGTTATTTTGGTATATAAAACATATAGTTTATGATTCCAATAGAACTAACCGAGGTGGCTAAGGAAGTAAAAACCCGGCTGGCCACTATTAAAGGCCAGGTAGAGGGCATTAGCAAAATGATTGATGCCGGCAAAGACCCTGAACAAATTTTGGTGCAGTTTAAATCGTTAGATAAGGGATTGCAGAAAGCACGACACCTGTTGCTGGATGAGGTATTTCGGAAATCGTTGGCCCTCAAAATTGTACAAACCGTAGATGCCTGCCCGGGCAATTGTGGTAAAGAAGAAAAAATAGAACGCATCCTTAACGAATTTCCTAACCTTAGCTTAGAAGAAATTACCACTAAAATGAAGGAGGTTTCGGAATTGGAGGCCTTTGTGAAGGGGAATAAACCTGTTTAATAAAAATGTTTGCGCAATTTCCCTACCCATGTAGGTGTGTAGCCACAGCTTTAGTGTAACCGTTAGTATCCCATTTGTGCTTACATATCCATCCTTCTTTGTACGATTAGTCCGTTAGTTGAAGGAAGTAATTTAAGACAATTTATCATCTTTTATTACATGGGGCTTGCTGAAAAATTTCCAGGATTTTATGCCCAAAGTCTTACACTTTACCTCTTAAATTTTGGTAAAAAGCAATCCCTATGAAAGAGAAAACATGATGTTAACGTATTTCAGCAAGTCTTACAATAGTAGAAATTTAGTCGGCTTTATAGCCACATCCCATTGTTGGTGTTTTCACCAACAATCTTTTATAGGAGATTTGCTAAAAGATCATCAGGTGTCTTGTCAAGACAAGCAGTATAAATTAGTAAGTGTAACCAATGTCTGCTCATAAAGTCATAATGGCTGGTAAATAAAAATTAATTTCAATTTTCTCTTGGTTACCCCCCTGGGAGCCGTAGTAGCTTTGTTTTTATAAATTTTCATCAAAAAAAATATCCATGAAACGACAAATAGAAATATTTACAGCAGGCTGTCCGGTGTGCGAACCCGTGGTAGCTATGGTGCAAGACATGGCCTGCCAAAGCTGCGGCATCACCATTTATAATTTGGCAGAAGCATTTGATAATGCGCAAGTAAAGGCAAAACTTACAAAGTATGGTGTGCACCGGATTCCTGCCGTGGCGGTGGACGGGGTTTTACTAGGCTGCTGCACCAATA
>JALWRJ010000124.1 GCA_026994125.1 Cyclobacteriaceae bacterium
GGATGTAAGTTCGGCCGATATTGCCCACAGGCTTTTTATACTTTATTCCGAAAGCCATTTTGCCTTAGAATCGGCCGTTATCCAAACCGAAACGGAAACCCTGACCCTTACCAGCGGCAAGCCTAAAAATCGCCCACATCTGTTTAGGCTGGATAGCCTTTATTTTAAATCGGGAGATGTTGTTTTGTTTAATGTAAGTGAAGATTCACCCTTGGTTCCTACCACTAAAGAAATGCCCAACTCGTTTAAGCACATGGCAAGTATTTACATAAACGATGGCAAGGCATTGGCCGTTTTTATGGATCACTCCAAAGGGTTAATAGCCCAGCCTTTGAAAAAATTTGTAGCTCAAACCGCTCCTCATGGTGCTATTTATCGTGTGCGAAATGATTTACCCGATGTACTCAACAACCCTTTGCTTGCAGAGCAAGTAGCTACCAGTTTAGCAAACATGGCAGAAAAAGGCAGGTATAAATATGATTTTAAGTACAACCAAGAATCGAACATCTATTTATATGATTGGGAACTGCTAAGTAAGGCATTTAATAAACAAGGTTTTAAATTAAACGGAACCAGATTATTTTCAAATATCAGCGACCTTAGCTTGGGTGTAAATACACCGCACTCCATACCTTTTGAATTGGAGTTTGATTATCGGTTCAATTTTGTTGGAGAATGGATAAATGGTACTCACCTCTACCAAAAAAGAATTAATACAGCTGCACTTACCTCATTAGTACACACAAAAAACAACCAATATTTTATCAATCCTTTTATGCTGCCTTTGTATAGGTTAAAAAAAGCTTACAGTATGGTGGTAGGGGTTTTGGGAGGCCACCCACCTATTGCTAAGGGAATTAGTGCCCAAACCCAAATGGTGTTAGACCACCTACAGATTGGTAACGAAACATTAAAAAACAAACTGACAACTTCGCTGGCAGCATACGAACAAAAAAGAGGGCATAAATCTACCTACTTAAAAATGCTTCAGAAATCAGATGAACTTGCTGGCGTTCGAGCAGCCAACTATTAAAAAAAGCACCTTTAGTGTGTTTTGTAGTATGCAATCCAAATTGATTAAAGATAGGTTGAGTATCTACCAACTTACCAGTTTTAACCCCGGCTGTTTTCTTAAAAAACCAATACATTGTTTTTAAAAGCAAATTAAAATACCAGGATGTAGTGAGCCTAAAATCGGTATCAATCCACCTACCGGTACCTGGCTTTAATGCAGGCAACATATAACCTATCATGGCGTTTATTTCAGAGCTATCGAATAAATCAAACAAATATGAGGTAATTATTACATCGTAAGTCGTCAAGCTTACTTGCTGTAGCGGCATTGCAACAAAATGCACTTGTTTTTGTTGCTGGGGTGTTAATCGTTTTTTAGCACGGCTTACCATCTTAACGGATGCATCAACATAGTGGATATGGCAAGCAGGATGGGTAGTAAGCAAATGGGCAAGTGTTTTACCCGAACCACCCCCTACCATGAGCACCTGGGCGTTTGGCGAAATATACTTAAACCAGCGAATAGATTCGTAATGGAGCCTGTTACCAAACACCAGGTATTTTAAAGCATCGTAGTATGGTGCAATACGGTTAAATTGCATAATACAACAAATACAAAGCTCCCGGTATTAGTAGTGCAAACTCACCAAATAGCCGGTAAAATTCTTTAGGCTTAAAAAACGCGTTTTTAAAAAAAAGTACCACGTACACAAGCTCTACAAAAAGTAAGCCTACGCCTGCCAGGGTTCTACTAACCCATAGGTACCAGGCAATACTCAAAACCGTTACCCAAAGTAGCCCTTTTATCCAAAAATGAAGCTGTATAGCACCAATCTTGCGAGTTATGGAAGCCTGTTGTTGGTATAAATCAAT
>JALWRJ010000125.1 GCA_026994125.1 Cyclobacteriaceae bacterium
GTATTGCTAAGGGCAATTTCATGTACTTTTCTAACCCCATAGTATTCTATATAGCACCAAAGTGCATCCTGTTCAATTTCGTGCCCCAGGTAGCTGCCGGTTTTTAATTTGCCATCTACCTTTACACGAAGGTTTTTAAGTATATAATCCTCAATTAACGAATCGCGTTTAGCTTTATTGGCCGGGTAGGTAATATCTATACGTACCTTATAGTTTTTATTGATGGCTTCTTCCAAATCATCTAAAAAAACACGTTCCGATAACTGCAATGCTTTCCCCTTTTCATCATAATCCAGCTCTATAACCGATACATGAAAAGGATGCAGCCATGGACTGGCAAAAACAATAAGAAATATAATAAGTTGATTCATCCTGTTTTTTGAATTACACAAGCGGTTAATTTTACTCAAAATTAAACATTATTTTTGCCACTTAATTAAAAACTGCAAAGTGGATACTTTTTGGCTCTATTTTATTTTAGGAAAGGAACATATACTGGATATACGGGGGTACGACCACATCCTTTTTGTAGTGGCTTTAACAACTATTTATTCGGTTAAAGACTGGAAAAGAGTGTTGGTATTAGTTACAGCATTTACCATTGGCCATTCCATAACCCTGGCATTGGCAACTTTACATGTAATTAATTACAGCGAAAAACTCATCGAGTTTCTAATACCTTTAACCATTTTTGTTACAGCAGTATTAAATTTAATCCGAAAAGGAGCCGAACACAGCACACGCAAAGTACAAATAAACTACCTGTTGGCTTTATTCTTTGGCCTTATTCATGGTATGGGGTTTTCAAATTATTTACGTAGCTTGCTAGGTACAGATTCTACTATTTTTGTGCAATTGTTGGCCTTTAATGTAGGTTTAGAAGTTGGGCAGATTATAATTGTGGTATCGTTTATGGTATTAACTTTCTTTTTTGTCGATTTATTTGATGTATCAAAACGAAATTGGAAACTCATAATTTCATCAGGAGTGGCGGCCATAGCCAGCACCCTTATGTTAGAAGCAAAATTTTGGTAAGTTTAGCTAAATAGTAATAAAATATTAAATAAAATATAATAGAAATGAAAAATGTATTTGTTTTAGTTTGGGCTGTTTTGATAGCCTTTTCTGTAAATGCCCAAAAATGGCAAGGTAAATTCGAACAGTTAGGAACTACCTTACCTACACCCAATACCTACCGTACCGCATCGGGCGCCCCGGGCGAAAATTATTGGCAACAACAAGCCGATTACAAAATTAAAGTAACCCTTAACGAAGACAAACAAACAATTACAGGTGCCGAAACCATTACCTACTTTAATAATTCGCCCGATGTACTAACTTACCTGTGGGTGCAATTAGACCAAAACATGAGGGCTAAAACCTCGCAAACCCCCAAAGTGGCTTCTACTGCCCTGCGCTCCGATTCCATTGCCGGTAAAATATTGCAACAGTATGTACTCTACGATTACAATTACGATGGGGGCTTTAAACTAACAGCTGTTAAAGATGCGCAAGGTAACAATATGGACTATTTAGTAAATAATACAATGATGCGCCTCAATCTTGATAAACCCTTAAAGCCGGGCCAAAACGTAACTTTCTCCATCAACTGGTGGTACAATATTAACGACCGCATGAAAATGGGTGGACGCAGTGGTTATGAGTACTTTCCTAAAGACGATAATTTCGTTTTTACCATTGCACAATGGTTTCCCCGAATGGCCGTATATAACGATATTGAAGGCTGGCAAAACAAACAATTTTTAGGGAGAGGTGAGTTCACCCTTGTGTTTGGAAACTATGATGTAGAAATTACCGTACCGGCCGATCATATTGTGGCGGCCACAGGGGCGCTTCAAAATCCAAAAGAAGTACTAACATCCACCG
>JALWRJ010000126.1 GCA_026994125.1 Cyclobacteriaceae bacterium
ATTTACCAAAGCCCAACCGATACTGTTGGTTCCCAAATCTAATCCTAAAATACGTTTCATGTAACCTTTACTTAATTATCCATTAAAGTTAAAAAATAAACATATAGATTAAAATATTTATTGGATTTATTACAAATTAGTGGTAGTATTGAGTGCCTATTTAAAAGCTATTCACAATAAGGATTATTCCGTTGTGAAAACATTTACTACGGGGCATTCGAAAGTTTGCCTCGTTTTTATTTTGTAAATATTTCACGAACTCCATAAAAAATTAATAATACTTGTGGGCTAAAACATTTGGGTTGCCTCCTATCTATAATCAGGAGGCATTTTTTATTGCTAACGTTTCGTGGGTTGCTTTTTAGAAATAAAACTAACGAACAAATCATTTGCTGCCCCATGCCCCCTTTGCCTGTGTTTTTACCAACAAGAACCTCGCACCCACCATTGGTGGGTTAAACGCTCAACAAAGCCACGTAAATTTTGAGGATTTGCTCTTTACTCCATCCAATGGCCAGGTATTACCACTACTTTGCTATCTTTAAGCCATGCAAAGCACCGAGGTACAGCGTAAAATTATCCATATTGATATGGATGCTTTTTTTGCATCGGTAGAACAGCGCGATAACCCTGCACTGCAAGGCAAACCCATAGCAGTTGGTGGCGGTGGTCCCAGGGGCGTAGTGGCGGCTGCCAGCTACGAAGCACGCAAATTTGGGGTATTTTCGGCCATGCCCGCAAAGGTGGCACGCCAAAAATGCCCCGAGCTCATCTTTGTAAAGCATCGTTTCGATGTATATAAAGCCACTAGTTTAATCATACGTAGTATCTTTAAACAATACACCGATTTGGTAGAGCCACTCTCGCTTGATGAGGCTTATTTGGATGTAACCCATAACAAAAAAGGAATACCCCTGGCCACCGATATTGCCCTGGAAATTAAAGCCAAAATACAGGCACATACCGGGCTTACCGCCTCGGCCGGAGTTTCGGTAAATAAGTTTTTAGCCAAAATTGCCAGCGATATGGACAAACCCAATGGCCTATACGTTATTAAACCACACCAGGCCGAAGCCTTTATTGCTTCCCTGCCCATCGAAAAATTTTATGGGGTGGGCAAGGTTACTGCTGCCAAAATGAAAAGCAAGGGTATTTTTACGGGAGCCGACCTAAGAGCCCACCCCGAACAGCTACTTACTAACTGGTTTGGCAAAGCAGGGCACTATTTTTTCCAGGTAGCCCAGGGCATCGATAACCGCCCCGTAGTGCCTCACCGTCCTCGAAAATCGGTAGGTACCGAAACCACCTTTAGCCAGGATTACAGTGATGCAGCCCTTTTAACAGAAAAATTAATGGAGCTGGCACAATCGGTGAGCAAGCGGTTGTCATCTTCAGGGGGCACTCCTAAAACCATCACCATAAAAATTAAATTTGCCAATTTCAGCCAAATTACCCGAAGCAAAACCGTGGCCGGTGGTATTTCCCAACCCGAACATATTAAAAGTTTAGCCAGCGATTTATTCCTAAATGTATTTCAACCTACACACAAAATCCGGTTACTGGGCATCAGCCTTTCAAATTTTAAAGCCATAAAAACTGCAAACGAACAAGGGCAACTAACCCTGGAGCTTTAACCTGTTTTACCTTTCTTGAATATCTAAATAGACCATGGTTTGGTTGAGTAGCTGATAGGCCACTTCACCAAATGTAATAGGGCCGGTAAAACCACCGGTTTGTTTACCCTCCATCTCGGCATATAAATAGTTTAAAATACAATTACACGAAAAGGCTACTGAGCTTTTATTCATCTCCGGAATCATGCTGTTGAAGGTGTTTATGTAATCGGGCACCGGTTTGGCCAAGCGGTATTCAATGTCTTTAAACAA
>JALWRJ010000127.1 GCA_026994125.1 Cyclobacteriaceae bacterium
CACCCCAAAATTTTCGGGGGTAATGGAGTTCATCAAACGCATAAGGCGTTTGCGTTCATCGCTGTTACTTATTTTTTTAGATATGCTTACCGCTTTAGAAAACGGTACCAGCACAATGTATCTTCCGGCCAGTGATAGCTCACAGCTTAGTCGGGGTCCCTTGGTTGAAATGGGCTCTTTAACAACCTGAACAAGGATTTTTTGGTTTCGAGTAAGGACATCCGAAATTTTACCATGTTTATTTATGTCGGGTAAAATCTTGAAGCCTCCTAAATCGGGCTTGGCGTTTCGGCTTTGAACCTGCTTGGTGTACTTTAGTAGCGATTGTACTTTTGGGCCAAGATCCAGGTAATGCAAAAACGCATCTTTTTCGTAACCAACATCAATAAAGGCTGCATTTAAACCGGGCACCACTTTTTTAACGGTTCCCAGGTAAATTTCGCCTACTGTAAATTGACGTCCATCATCTTCGCGATGATACTCTAATAATCCTTTATTTTTTAGTAGGGCAATCCGACTTCCTGTTTGAGTAGCACTGATTACTAGCTCATTACTCAAAATATATGTCGTTTTAGTTAATTTTTATTAAACCAATAAACGCTCTGTAGTTCTTTCTGCTGTAGAAAGCCACAGAGCGCAACTTAGCAGGTTAAACTGCTAAACCCTACTTCTTTTTGTGTCTGTTTTTTCTTAGGCGTTTCTTACGCTTGTGCGTAGAAATCTTATGTCTTTTTCTTTTTTTACCGCAAGGCATAATGTTCTCGTTTTTTTTGGCCTACCTAACGGGTAGATTAGCCAAATTGTTCTACATAAATTTATTTAATCTCATTCAAATACTCCTCAACATCCGCTTTAAGGTCTTCAGGAATAGATGATACTTTCAATTGTTCAAATAGTATTTTAGCTCTTTTGGTCTGCCCAAGTTTGTAAACACTTACCGCTAAAAAATACCGGTAGTTAACATTGGTGCTGTCTAATTTAACTAAGCGCGAATAGCACTGCTCGGCACCCCGGTAATCATTAAACTGAAACCTTAAATTACCCAAATTGGCCAATGCCGGTTGTTGGGTTGAATCGGTAGCTACCATGGTTTCCAGCAATTTTTCTGCTTTGGCAGGTTCGTTATTGGCCAAGTATAATTTAGCCATGGCCAACCGGGTGTTCAACGAAGCAGTTTCTACATTTATTTTTTCAAGGTAAAACAGCGCTTGCTTCAACATGGCCTGCTCGTGGTCTCCTTCTGCTTGTTCAAAGGCGCTAAAATACATCAATCCGGTTTGTTTAAAACTTTCCTCGTTTGGAAAACGCTGTGCAATTATAGCCAAATACCTGGCTGCACTATCATACTTACCTAGCTTGGCATAGGAGTTTGATAACCGGAGCGCAAAGATATTATAATTTTTAGAATTCTCCGCTGCCAACAAGCTATCTTTTAAAGAATTAATTGTTTGAGGGTCGTCTCCCTTCCGGGTAATTAATGTTTCGGATACCAGGTTTTGAGTATCTTCGTCTTTTCCATCTACAAACAGGTAGGTATCGAAAAGCACAACTACCAATGCGATGGCCAGGGTAATAAAAATAGCTTTAATCCAAATACGCATAAAAAAGAGGTTAAATTTAAAAATGGTTTTGGTTTAACAGGCGCAAAACTAAAACAAATGATTTTAATAATTTATAGGGCTTTATTCGTAGAGTTGCAATACATCCTGATGTAGCAGGTTCGAAATAGTTTTATAGAGTTCGGAGTTGTAATTATACATTTTGCGGGGTTGTTCAAAATATACCTCTATAGACACGGCAAAAAATTCATCCTCATTGGTTGCAGCATAAGGGCGAAAAATGCTGGTTTGGCCATGTGTAATTTTAGCCATTTCAACC
>JALWRJ010000128.1:0-303 GCA_026994125.1 Cyclobacteriaceae bacterium
AACTAAAGGTGCATGGTCGTTTTCGGCCAGGTGGTTCGATTCCTCTTCGGCAATAAAGCTTTTCACGTTTTCTTCATCTAATTTACCGTGCTTGCGGTAGTAGTCCACCAGGGCTTCAATTACTTCTGTAATTTTAATAAGCTCGCGTGTAGTACCTCTTAGCTTAATTTCATCGCCTCTAGTAATAATTTTGCTTTTGGGAAACTGTGCTCTTAGCACTTCCATATTTTTATTTTCGACCCCAAAAAAATCGGGCAACGAAATATTTTCTAACGAAATGAGTTTTTCTACCAAGCGTAATAT
>JALWRJ010000128.1:313-1874 GCA_026994125.1 Cyclobacteriaceae bacterium
AAATATGTACTTTTGTTCTAAACAAAACTACATAATAATTGGCGTAAAAAAGGCATGGGCATCATCACATTTACTTCCGATTTTGGACTAAGCGATGCCTGGGTGGCCATGGTTAAAGCTCGAATTTTATCACTAAATGCCAATATTACCTTGGTAGATGTAAGCCATTTACTGGTGCCTGGCTCGCTGAGCGATGCCGCCTTTAGCCTTATACATAGCTACGGGCAGTTTCCGGCCGGCAGTGTACATCTAGCTGCCATCGATTCGGTTGGCCACCCACCCATAGCCATGCATTTAAACCAACACTACTTTGTTGGGGCTGATAATGGACTGTTTAGTTTAATTGCTCAAGACCAACCGTTTGAGGCTGTTGCGCTGGATAACGTTAGCCAATCTACGTTTCCGGCCAAAGATGTATTTGCCCCTGCGGCCGTGCAATTAGCTACCGGCAAAAGCCTGAACGAATTGGGCACGCCCCTGCCCCAACTTGTTAAAAAAATAGGACATGGGGTAAAAGCAACGCTTAAAAAAATTGAAGGTAACGTAGTTTATGTAGATGCCCATGGCAATGCCATTACCAATATTAAACAACAAGTATTTAATGATATTGTTCGTGGCCGAAATTTTGAAATTCAATTTGGCCGTGAACGGGCTACCCAATTAAACACCTACCCTACCGAGGTGGATTCGGGTGATTGGTTTGTATTTTTTAACCACCTGGGGCTGCTCGAAATTGGTATAAGAAACGGAAGTGCCGTGCAGTTGCTGGGGCTGGACATAATGAGTGCGGTGGGGATAAGTTTTGAGGAAATGTGAGATATGAAATGGGAAAGGTGAAATATGAAAGGTGAAATGGGAAATGGGAAATGGGAAATGGGAAATATGAAATGTGAAATGGGAAAGGTGAAATGGGAGATATGAAATATGAAAGGGGAAAAGGAAAAATGTTGATTAGAATTGTAAAAATGACTTTTGAGCTGGACAAGGTGGCTGATTTTCTTGCTGTGTTTGAAGAAAACAAGTTGCTAATTAGGCAGATGGAGGGCTGCTCGCATTTAGAGTTGTTACAAGATTACTCGCATCCTAATAGTTTTACAACGTACAGTTATTGGGAAGATGAAGAGGCTCTAAATAAGTATCGAAATTCTACATTATTTAAAAATGTATGGGCCAAAACAAAAGTTTTATTTAGTGAGAAACCCATTGCTTTTTCGTTGAAAAAACATACAATGGTCAACTAAATATTTATGCAATATTTTGGCTTTCGATTCCTCTCATTTTACAAAAACGATGTATGTTTGCGCTCCCAACTACGCATGGTTTGCTTGGTTGGGCAGGTTCAAACAATAACTTTGGTTAAAGTTGGTGGTTTAGTAAACAAATTGCCCAGGTGGCGGAATTGGTAGACGCGTTGGTCTCAAACACCAATGTCTTCACGGACGTGCCGGTTCGACCCCGGCCCTGGGTACTATAGGCGGATCTATTCCGCCTTTTTTTATTTGCTATATGTTTACAACATACGCCATAAGAAGTATATCACGCAATTATACATATATTGGCC
>JALWRJ010000129.1 GCA_026994125.1 Cyclobacteriaceae bacterium
ACAACGCACCGAAACCCTAAAACTTTTATGTGGCGATTTAAAGATTGATTTGGTGGAAGTGGATGTGGCAGCCGATATGGATGATGTACTGCTTAACTTTTTGATTAAACGTACCAAAATAAAATAGGGAAAACCCATCCATTTTATGTAAAAAATGCCCGGCTCCAGGCTGTCTGACGAACCGGAACCAAGGCATTTCAATCGAATAAACCCAATACTCGATAGTTGTTTGGTTACAAAAGTTAACCCTATTGATGTAGGCATAGCAGCATTTTCTTACTGCCGGGTAAGCTAACTAGTTAAAAATTTATCTCATCAAAAAAGATATTCTAAAATTTAAGTATTAATCTACATTATCATGCAAAAACTTATTGTCGCCCATTAAATAGTTGTCATCGTTTAAATTGATACGCGAAATATTACGCTCCGAAGAATGTGGCACCTCATCAAACTTTACATTTCTACGTGCATAGGCTGGGGTTTCCAACTTTTCTTTATAGCTCTCATCTTTGTTCGAGAAATCGTTGGCCAACAGTTTATCTACGCGTTCGCGCCTGCGCTGGTCTAGCATTTGCTGCTTGGTTTTAGAAAGCTCGCTTTGATTAGGCTGGTAAGTTTGTTCATTACTCATCCTAACGGTGAGTCCGTCCTCATCCTGAAGCAATTCCTGCTCGGCCTCGGCACTGTTTAAATCGAACCGGTAGCCTTGCAAAAATTCATTTTCTTCGGTGCTCGGTTCCTGTTCGGAGGCGGGAGTAGTTTCGTTTACAGGCACCGCAGAGGTTTCGCTCCTCCCCGACACCAAAAACATATCATCATTTTCGGCTACCGGCTTCTCTGTTTCAAGGTCAATCACTTTACGAATGGGCTCTTCTTCTATACCTTTGTTATCGTCTCCGGCAAAGCCCGTAGCAATTACGGTTACCCTTATGCTGGTACCTAATTCTTCTTCTACTCCATGGCCAAAAATTACATCGGCATCATCACCGGCCATATCCTGAATGTACTCGGTAATTATGGTTAGCTCGTCCATTTGTAGTTCGGCCTGCTGCCCCGATATAATTGAAAGCAGTATTTTTTTAGCGCCATGCACATTGGTGTTGTTTAGCAAGGGCGAGTTTAAAGCACCCTCTACGGCACGTAAGGCTCTGTCATCGCCCTCCATAGTAGCTGAGCCCATTACAGCCGCTCCGGCATTATGCATTACCGTTTTTACATCTTCAAAATCTACATTTACATGGCTGGTTACCGTAATTATTTCGGCAATACTCTTGGCTCCGGTGGTAAGTACATTATCGGCTTTGGCAAAGGCTTCGTTTATGCCTAAGTTGCCATACACTTCTTTTAGTTTATCGTTTAAAATAACCAGTACCGTATCGCAATTGGCTTTTAGCTTATCGATACCAGCTTGTGCCTGCTTCATTTTCTTTTTGCCTTCAAAAGCAAACGGAACCGTAACAATGCCCACGGTTAGCACATCCATATCTTTGGCAATTTTGGCAATTACTGGAGCAGCTCCGGTACCTGTACCTCCTCCCATACCGGCTGTAACAAACAGCATTTTAGTATCGCTGCCAATCATTTCACGAATATCGTCTTTACTTTCTACGGCTGCGCTCTCCCCTTTGTCGGGATTAGCTCCTGCTCCCAGGCCTTCGGTTAAATTAATGCCTATTTGCAGTTTGTTGGGCACCGGACTAAATTTTAAAGCTTGTGCATCGGTATTACATACCACAAACTCAACATCTTTAATACCCTGGTTGTACATGTGGTTTACGGCATTGCTGCCTCCACCTCCAACGCCTATTACCTTAATAATAGACTTATGGTGTTTTGGGATTTCGAAATTATACATAGTGTCAGACATAATAATTGAATTTTAGTTTCTACTTTGTTTAATGGTTTTTGGTAAATTGATATTTCTAATTACTCATTGTTCATTACTCATTGTTCATTGCTAATAATCCGTATCGTCCATATCGTCAATTAAGAGCCCTTTGGTTTTAGAAATTATTTTGTGCATAAACGATTTAGCATCTATGCTCGATTTACTTTCTTTCCCGGGCTGGGCTTCCTGAATTTTTTCGTAATTATTTTCACGGTCGTCAATATTCATAAAACCGCTTAACACTAAGCCAATGGAAGTGGCATACATGGGCGATTTTATATCGGAAGCGCTTTTTCCCAGATGCTCGTTGGGGTGGCCAATGCGTACATCTACCCCGGTCATGTATTCAACCAACTGTTTTATTGATTGCAACTGCGAACCACCACCGGTAAGTACAATTCCTCCTGCCAGGTTGCCTTCGTAGCCACTGCTAATTATTTCGGCATGTACATGTTCAATTATTTCTTCCATGCGTGCCTCGATAATATGCGCCAGGTTTTTAACCGAAATCTCCTTGGCAGGGCGGTTACGCAAACCCGGAATAGAAATAATTTCGTTTGGATTGGCCTGCTCGGCTATGGCTATACCAAATTTAGTTTTTAACGACTCGGCCTGGTTGTTAAGCACTTTTAAGCCTTGCTTAATATCGGAAGTTAAAATATTACCCCCAAAAGGAATAACAGCCGTATGCCGAATAATACCATCGTAAAATATGGCTACATCGGTTGTACCGCCACCAATATCTACCAGGCAAACTCCGGCTTCTTTTTCTTCATCGCTTAATACCGACAGGCTAGAAGCAATGGGTTCTAAAATTAAATCATCGGTTTCGAGCCCGGCTCGTTTCACGCATTTGTTAATATTATTGATGGCATTGGTTTGTGCTGTAATGATGTGAAAATCTGCTTCTAAACGCACTCCTGACATCCCCACAGGGTCTTTAATGCCATCTTCGTAGTCCACAATGTAGTCTTGCGGCATTACATGGATTATCTCGCTGCCGGGAGCTACTACCTGGCAGTATTGCTCCTCGGTCATGCGCTTTACATCTTCTACGGTAATTTCACCGTCCGAATCCACCCGGTTAATTCCGTTATGAATCATCCGGCTGCTAATATGCTGGCCTGCAATACCAACATTTACCACTTTAATTTCTACCCCCGATTGCTCTTCGGCCTCAGCTATGGCCTCGGCTATGGCTTTAGTGGTTTTATCGATATTAATTACAATGCCACGAATAACTCCATCAGAAACAGCTTTACCCATGCCTAATATTTCGAGTTTTCCGTATTCATTTTTGCGACCAACGATAGCACAAATCTTGGTTGTACCTATGTCGAGTCCTACTACTATTTTTTCTGTGTCCATATCGTTATAGTTTGGGTTTATTCACAAATTATTTGGTTTTTATATTTCAAGCTAACTCTTGCATAGTGGTTCCACCCTTTACGGGGCAAAATATCTTCGTAGAAAAGCTTGAGTTTTTTAAATTTCATTTCAATATCATCGGGGTAGCCAAATTCTATTACCTGCTTGGTTACTTGCGGGAAAAGAATAATTTCACCGTTTTCGAGTAATTTAATTTGAGCAATTTGGGCGGCCCAAAACTTATCGCTCCTAATAAAATTGATAAGCTTATATAAGGGTGCAAACTCGCCTGTTTTAATAGTTAGCTGCTCGGCCAAAGGCTTAGCTTTAGCTCCGGTAATTAAAATAGTACGCTTGGTATATTTACCCGAAACAGGCAGCACCCGACCATCTTCGCTTATGTAAGCATCGGGGCCATTATACCGCACCACACGAGCCATGGGCTTACGCAAAACCACTTTTACCAGCAATTGCCCGGCATGGTTATTATACACTTCGGCACTCGAAAGAAAGGGTTCGTCTTTTAACCTATGTTCCAATTGGCGTAAATTAAGCTCGGTAAAGGATGTACCAATAATGGGTTCCTTACCCCTTAGTGTAATCATTTCTAAAATATCTTCCTCTTCTACAAAGTAGTTTTCCACCTGGTTATCAATACTAATTACAATATTTTTACATAGCTGCTGTTTATTTTCAGCGGTTTCAAAGGCTATTAACAAGGCACTTACAGCCAGCATAATGCCTATCCATATCATTATTTTTAAAGAGCTACGCATGGCATTCATTTTTAAGAAACAACGATTTAATTTCGGGTACCAGACGGTCGATATCACCGGCTCCCACGGTGGCAAGCACATCGAAAGAAGCACTGGGCAATTGGTGTAAAATCTCCTGATTGTTCATCACGGGCACTTCCGGATTTTTCATAAGTGAAGCAATCAATTGTGCATTTACACCTTCTATAGGCTCTTCCCTGGCAGGGTAAATATCCATTAACCATACATGGTGCGCCTGGTTAAGGGCATTGGCAAATTCTTGGGCAAAATCGCGTGTACGGCTGTACAGGTGCGGCTGAAAAATTAGCAGTAGTTTTTTGCCTTGGTACAAAGCCTTTACGGATGAAATAAAAGCGTTTAGCTCTTCGGGGTGATGCGCATAATCAGTGATATATATTTTTTGTTCGGAGGTATATTTAAATTCGAATCGCCTTGTTCCTCCCCGATACGAACTTATTCCATTTTTAATACTTGCTGCCGGCACACCCAACCAAAGAGCCACTTTTATAGCAGCCAGTGCATTTTCTACATTATGAAAACCTGGCAGTCGCAAAGCTAAACCTATAATTTCAGTTTCTTCATCACCATAATCGAACACAAATTGCCCCTGGGCTGTTGTTATATTTTTTGCACTCACTTGTGCCTTATTAAGGCCGTAAACCACTGCCTGTTCTAGGTTTAACGAAGCATTTGCCTTATCAGCAACCAGCAGTTTACCTTCCGGCTCTGGTTCGGTAGTGGCAGTTGGCAGCAAATTAACAAACGCGCTAAACGAAGCCTGTAGTTCTTCCTTGGTGCTGTAAATATCCAGGTGATCGGCATCGGTAGAGGTAACTACCGCCAGGTTGGGGTGCAACTGCAAAAACGATCGATCAAACTCATCGGCCTCTATAACAGCAATGGCTTGGGGTGTTTTACCCAGCACCAAATTACCGTTAAAATTAACCGAAATTCCACCTATAAAAGCTGTTACATCAACCTGCCCCTGGTAAAGCAAATGGGCAATCATAGAGGTGGTAGTGGTTTTGCCATGGGTACCTGCTACGGCCACCGTAAAATAATGCTTACTTATTTCGCCCAGCACTTGTGCACGCTTAAGCAAGGTATAGCCTTTGCTTTTAAAAAATGTTAATTCTGCATGGGCAGCCGGTACAGCCGGAGTATAAACAACAAGGGTATTTTTAGGCGTAGCCAGGTAAGGAATAAATGAGATATCTTCTTGATAATGAACCTCAATACCCTCTTGGGCTAGTTCATGGGTTAGCGGGGTAGCCGTTTTATCGTAGCCCAACACCTGGTAATTGGCAGCTTTAAACCACCTGGCCAGGGCACTCATACCAATGCCTCCAATACCAATAAAGTAAATAATATCGTAGTTTAGTTTTTTCATTTTGCTAATGATATTATTTGTTCTACAATGGCATCGGTAGCTTGGGGCTTTCCTAACTTTAAGCAATTTTTTTCAAGTTGCTTTCGCTTCTCATCATTCTCTAACAGGTCAAACGCCTCGTCAACCACTTGGTCTATGGCCTGGCTATCGGGTACCAACACAGCGGCATTTTGCGAGGCCAGTGCCTCAGCGTTTTTAGTTTGGTGGTCTTCGGCCACGTTAGGCGAAGGCACAAACACTACCGCCTTGCCCACTGCACATAGCTCCGATATGGTAAGTGCACCTGCCCTGGAAATAACCACATCGGCAGCTGTATAGGCTTTATCCATATTTTTTATAAACATGGTAAGCTTTATATTTTTTAGCTCAAAGTGTCGGGTACGATTGAGCATTTCATTATAATAGAAACTGCCTGTTTGCCATAACACCTGGTATTGAGAAAGCAAGAGCCGTTCAATATTTTGCAACATGGTTTCGTTAAGCGTACGAGCTCCCAGGCTACCCCCTACCACTAAAATTGTTTTTTTACCGGGTTGTAAACCAAACGATTCGCGCGAAGTTTCCTTGCTAAGGCTTGTGTTATGGAGGTTGCGGATGGGGTTACCGGTAAGTATAATTTTTGATGGTTCAAAAAACTCATCCATGCCCTGGTAGGCCACACAAATTTTAGCTGCGCGTTTAGCTACAGCTTTATTAGCCAAGCCGGCATAGGAATTTTGCTCTTGCAACAAAATGGGTATTTTTTTGCGTGCTGCAGCTAAAGTAATGGGGCTGCTGGCATACCCGCCAAAACCCACAACCACCTGCGGTTTAAAGCGGGCAAGTATGCGAAGAGACGACAAGAAGCTGGAGATAACTTTCAAGGGGAATAGAAGGTTCTCCAGCGTCAAGCGTCTTTGAAATCCTGAAATATTTAAACCGATAATATCGTATCCGGCCTCAGCCACTTTGGTCATTTCCATACGGCCTTTAGCGCCTACAAACAAAATTTTGGAAGCCGGGTAAAGCTCTTTTATTCGTTGTGCCACCGCCAAGGCAGGAAATATATGTCCTCCGGTGCCTCCTCCACTTAATATAATTCGATATGATGCAGCGTTATCGATGGCTATTCTGTTCTAAGTTTAACTACATTTTTAAATTGCCCACCTACCGGAGCAATGGTGGTATCTACCGCTCCGCGGCTTACACTTAAAATAATGCCCAGCGATAAACCTGTAAAAAGCAAGGAGGTACCTCCCATGCTTAAAAATGGCAAGGGCAGTCCGGTAATTGGCCCTAAACCAACTACTACACCCATATTTACCATAGCCTGTATAACCAAGGCAAAAGACAACCCTGCCGAAAGGAGACCACCAAAGGCTTTTTCGCTATTGGCAACGGCTTTCATGCCCCGGTACAATAATGCCAGGTACAAAAACACAACTAGTATACCGCCTAACATGCCATATTCTTCTACAATAATGGCAAACACAAAATCAGAGTATGGGTGGGGCAAGAAATCTTTTTGGTCGCTTTTGCCAGGGCCTTTACCGGTAATACCACCCGAAGCAATCGCAATGCGAGCTTGCTCGGCCTGGTAGGGCAGTTTATCATCATTTAAAAAAGCTTGCACCCGGCTTTTAGCAGTAGCACCGCGTTGGCCAACCGCAATGGCTAAGGCTCCCGCCAGTACTCCTACTAAAACCAGTAAACTTAAATATTTGAGTGGCACCCTTCCTATAAACATTATCAACATTACAGTTGCAAACAGCATAATGGCTGTAGAAAGGTCTGCCATGGCAATAAGCCCGCAGATAGTGCCACTCCATACCAACATGGGGATAAGTGTACTTTTAACATCGTCAATATTTTGTTGCCTTTTAGCCAACATGGCAGCAATGCCGGCTATGAGTGATAGCTTAGCTAAATCGGAAGGTTGAAATACCTGGTTTATTACCGGAATGGTTATCCAGCGAGAGGCTTCGTTTAGGCTGGTGCCGGCAATCCAGGTATAAATAAGCAAGGGGATGGAAAGTGCCATGCCCAACTTAGCCAGGTTGGCATAGTAGCGGTAATCGATGTTGTGAGCCACCCACATTGCTACCAAACTAAGCCCAATAAGCAAGCTATGTTTTAGCAGGTAATACTCGGTACTTTCCATATTGCGATAGGCCAACGCACCGGTTGAACTATACACCACAAACAAGCTGATAATTGCCAATGCAATGGCAATACCCCAAATAACCGGGTCGCCTTTTACATTATCGTGCAGCCATTCTTTT
>JALWRJ010000130.1 GCA_026994125.1 Cyclobacteriaceae bacterium
AAGGTAATAATATCGGTGTAGGTATCGTGTTGCAGGTATTCCTGGTTTATTTGATGCAAGTAAGCATCCGAACAAAAAATGTAATTTAAGGCCACCAATTTATAGCCTTCCTGTTGTATAATATGGGTCACCCATTGCCGGGTAGCTTGCGGCTTTGGCAACTCAAAGGGAGTATCTTCATAGAAAAAAGTGATGGCCATGGCGCTGTTAGCTTAGGTAAAATACAAGTTCTACCTGGCGGCCTTCCTGGTTAAAATGTACTGCATCGGCCAGGTGCTTCATTAAAAATATACCTCTTCCTCCCAGCTTGTCTATGTTTTCGGGGGCGGTGGGGTCGGGCAGGTTGTGGTAATCGAATCCCGAGCCTTCATCGGTAATGGCAAATGTTACCTGGTTTTGGTTAAGCTCGAGCCGGATAGACACATTTTTGGAGGCATCCTGCCCATTGCCATGGTGGATAGCGTTATTTACCGATTCGGTAACCGACACCATAATGTTACCATAAATGTCATCGTTGAGCCGGAAACGCTCTTTTACGTTATCAATAAAGCTCTCTACAATACGCAGGTTTTCGGTGAGCGAAGGTATTTGAATATGCAGGCTATTCATTATATTATTGATAATCAGTTAGTTATTTGTTTTAATGCGGTTGAAGTACTCATTTACTTCTTTTTTATAATAAGGGTGCAATTTAGGTGGAATGGTTTTTATTAACTCTATTTCTTTTTGTTTTTGTTGTAAATATTCTTCAAAGGCACGGGGCACTTGTTTTTCGTATTGCACAGCGGTTTTCGATTCGCGCTTAGTGTCCATTTCTTGTTCGCGCAAGGCTTTTTCGGCTTGGAGCAGCCGGGTAAGTATTTGTTCTTGCCTGCGCTGTAAATCGCGACTAAGGTTTTTATTTACTAAATCGAGCTCGGTTTGTTCCATTTGCTTTTGAAGGTTTCCCAAATTGCCCGGCTTGGTGCCTCCTTCCTTATCCAGGGGGTTATCGCCCAGTTTCTCCTCTGCTTCGCGTAAGGCTTTTCGAATCATTTCTTGTTTGGCTGCCAATTTAGCCAATTCTTCGGATAATTCTTTGCCCGATTTTCCACTTTTCTGCAATTCCCTTATTTCCTGGTTTAGCTGTTTCTGTAGTTCCGACATGCCCGGCATGGGTTGCTCTTTTTGTCCTTTACCTTTTCCCATGGCATCAGCCATACTTTCTTGCATTTGTTGCAGCACATTGTCTAGCATCAGGGCCAGGTTGTTCATGGAGGTCATAGATAACTGTTGGTAAGTACCGGCCTGGCCTTTTTTGCGTTCTTTAATGGCTTCAGCGCTTTTGGTTAACTGCTGCTCCATTTCGTTTAATTCGCGTGTAACAAATGATGAGATGGCCATCACCCTGCCGGCAAGTGCCAACAGGCTGTCTTTTATTATTTTGGAGTCGTCCTGTAGTTTTAATTGCTGTTCCGATAAAGTTACAAATCGGGGGTCGCTTTGGTTTACTTTTCTAAAATCAACCATTACCTGTTCCTGGTTGTACGATAAGGTAATGAGGTTAGCTAAAATGGCTCTTAGGTTGTTTACATCTTCTTGCATTTGCTCCATTTGCATGCCAGCCTGCATGTTTTCCAATTTTTTTCCAAGCGAGCGCATTTTTTGTCCTGCATTTTTTTGGTTTTGTGAAGATTTTTTCCTATTGTTTTTGTTTAAGTTTTCTTTTGCTTCATTTATCTCTTTATCAATGGCATCTTCTTCCCCTGCTGTTTTGTCAAATGTATTTGGCCTTTTTAGTTCATTGTTAAGCTCCTTAGTTTCATCTAGTTTTTCTTGAAGTTGTTTAAATACGTCTGCAATTTTTTCTTGTTCTTTTGTTAGGTCTTCGGGGTTGTTTTGCTTGTTTCGGGTTTCTTTAGCCAGGCTGTCTTGTTTGTTGGCAAGTTCTTTCAAATCTTGCGTAAGCTTTTCGAGGTTTTGTTCTACCTGCATCCGTTTAAAAAGTTCCAGTGTGCGGGCTAGTTCTTCTGCCAGGTTAAGTTCTTTGTTTCTAATTTCGTTTAGCACTGTTTGAATGTCATCGGATTTGGCTTGCTCTTGCAACAATTTTTGCAACTCCTCATACAATTGCTTAGTTTCATCATCCAGCAAGTCATTCATAAGTTGTTGTAATTGTTCAGCTTTTTGGCGTAGTTCAGGGCTGGGGTTTTGTAATTTGTTTCGTTGCTCGTTTAGTAAGTTGTTTTGTTTTTTATGCTCTTCTATTTGTTGGTTTAGTTTTTCCTTTTCGGTAAGCAACTCTTTAATGTTTTGCTTATCTTGCCAATTCAACTCCTTCTCACTTTTAAGCTCTCGCAGGGTTTCATCAATCTTTTGCTTTAACGAGCTTGCTTTTGTGTGGGTTTTGTTAAGTGTGGCCTTTTCGGTATTGTGTGCATCCGCTATTTTTTTGTCAATTTCTTTTTTAGCTGGCTTACGAAAATACATTCGTTGAGATTTATTGTATTTATTTCCGTTAACACCGTCATTATCAGCTACTTGTAAGTAAAAACTTAGCTCGCTCCCTGGGGAAAGCTGTAGGGTGTCTAGGGGCCAAACAAAGTACACTTGCTGGGTTTGGCTATTTTTGGCCATGGGCAGTTTAATGGTTTTCATGGGTTGGCCATCTTTTTGATAGTACAACCACATACCGGTAAGTCCATAGTCATCCGAAATTTCACCACCTACAGTAATGGTGCTATACAAAAGCGTATCTGTAAAACTTTTAACTTGTATGGTTGGGTATTGATCTTTGATGGCAGTAATGCTATATTCTATCTTACCTTTTTGTTGAGCTAAAGGAGCCTCTAATTGAAAACCATAAAACCCTGATGTAGCAATGGCTTTAGTAATTTTAAAAGTATTGGGTTGGAGGGGTTGCAGGGTTATGGTGTCTTTATTTAAGTAAAAACGCAATTGCTCGGTATATTGGGTTTGTAAGTTCCAGGTTACGGTAGTTCCTTCGGGTACAACAAGCTCGCCTGCGGGTTTTACTATTTCGGGTTTTTTACCTACATAGGCGGGGTATTTAAGTTGGGCTTGCAACTCATTCATAGCGGGCCGGTTGATTACCTCCAGGGTATAACTTTGGGATTTATACCCGGCTGCTTCCAGGTAAAAAGTTTTATTAGTTACTATTTGAGGAAAACTAAATTCAAAATTATTTATTCCGGCTTTTACCAATTCTATACGGTTGGTTCCTTCTACCAGCCAAACTTTATCGGGTAGCGCTTCGCCCGATAAAGTTACCTTAAATTGATACTGTTCGTTTTTATAGGTATGTAAAGGCGATTGTACAGTAAATTGAAAAGGGGCTTTGGGTACAAAACTTTTTCTAAAATGGATTACCCGTTGTGTACTGGATATAAATGCCTTGGGAGCGATGCCTGCAAACATTAGTAAAATTATAACTACAGGAATTAAGTATTTAACCGGCTTTTTAGATTCGTTTGCATCGATGGCTTCAGGAAACGAAATACTTTGCATACTTTGGCTGCGCTGATGAAGGCTGGCCATAGCCAGGGAATTTTCATGATAATCTTTTTCGGTTAATTCCAGGTAATTTAATAGTTTATCACGTACTGACGGAAAATAACTACCAATTTTTTTAGCTGCCTCTTTATCATTTATAAGCAATTTGCCGGTTATAAGCTGAAAAGCAGGAAGGCCTGTTAAAAACACAAAACTACCTGTAGAAACCAGGGTAAATAGGATAAAAAAGAATGTTCGAAAGCCAACACTTAAATTTGCAGCCCACTCGGATAACATAAACACCAAAAACATACCCACCGTAAGTGATAACCAAAGTAAGAACCCTTTTAATAAGCGCACTTTTACAGCCTTTACCTTGTATAAGTATAGTTGTGTTTTTATGAGATTAGAGGCAGTATGGGTGTTAGAAGGTTTCACGTGTAAATCTTAAACGAAATATGTAGTGTGCCGGTTTATATTTCTATGTTTAAATAGGTGGGGCAATGATCCGAATGGTAGGCATCGTTACACACATTAGCATCTTTTATATATTGGGCTAAAGGGTTGGCTACCATTTGGTAATCGATGCGCCATCCTTTGTTATTTTTTCGTGCATTAAAACGATACGTCCACCAGCTATACTTATCCGGCTCTGGATGAATAACCCTAAAACTATCCGTAAAGCCCGAGTTTAAAAAGCCGGTTACCCAGGCACGCTCTTCGGGTAAAAAGCCTGAGTTTTTTTCGTTACCCTTGGGGTTATGAATATCAATTTCTTTATGTGCAATATTGTAATCACCAACAATTATTAAATTAGGAATTGATTGTTTTAATTTATTAATATAAGATTGAAAGAAGCTTAACCACTCCATTTTAAAGGCCTGACGTTCGTCTCCACTCGTACCGGAGGGCATGTAAGTGCAAATAATGGAAGCTCGTTCGAAATCGGCCCGGATTACACGGCCTTCCTGGTCGTATTTTCGTTCTCCACAGCCAAATTCGACATGTTTTGGCGTAATTTTAGAAAAAATAGCTACGCCACTGTAACCGGGCTTCTCAGCCGACATCCAGTAGTGTTGGTAACCCATTTGCTCCAATTCGGCCATATTTACCTGTTCCTGGCGGGCTTTTAGTTCCTGGATGCAAACCACATCCGGGTTCTCTTGTTTTATCCAATCGAACAATCCTTTTTTAATGGCGGCTCTAATTCCGTTTACGTTATAGGATATAATTTTCATAGGCTAAAATTCCAGTTGTACTTCTTGTTCAAAATATTCCAGGATATGCATCTTTAATAATTGTTCTTGTTCCATTAAATCGAAAGACGGCAAAGGTTTGGTGTTTTTCCAATGGGGCCAACCTGCTTCGTCTAAACCTTCCAATCTGTAAAAGCCCGATGAGCTTAGAACTTTACAAATGGCGATATGCATTAAATCTTGTTTTTCTTCTTTGCTAAATTCCTGCCAACCCTTACCCAATTCCTGCACGCCTATTAAAAGTAATATACTGTTCAGGTCGCGTGGTTTTTTGCCAATTACCTCTTTTAGTTTTATGCGTAGGCGTTGCCAGTTGCGTTCTAATTCCAGGTCTTTTTTAATCATTACGTTGTGTTAGTAGTTGCCAATACTCCACGGCTCTGCGCAAGTGAGGGATAACAATGGTACCGCCAACAATGTTGGCCACCGAAAAAGCCTCGAACAGCTCTGCTTTGGTAGTGCCTTGTTCAAAACATTTTTCTAAATGGTATTTTATGCAATCATCGCACCGCAGTACCATGCTGGCTACCAAACCCAACAGTTCTTTGGTTTGGCTGGGCAGGGCTCCTGCTTTATATGTATTGGTGTCTAAATTAAACAATCTTTTAATGACCAGGTTGTTTTCGGCCATAATAGCGTTGTTCATTTTTTCTCGATAGGCATTAAACTCTTCTACGGCATCCATTTTTGTATATAGTAAAGTACACATTTGGCAAGAGAACAAATATAGGGGTATGTAATTTTTATAGTTTAAAAAAAAGAGATAACTTGTAGGATGGCCTCTGTGATGCAAGATATGTTACGCCTGGTTTTTCCTCATACCTGCCCCGGGTGTGGGCGAACCCTGCTCAAAGCAGAGCATAATTTGTGCCTGCATTGCCAGGTACATTTGCCTAAGCGCTTAACCTTTAACAGCCAGGAGCTGGCGCAACGGTTTTATGGCCGGCTACCCTTATCCGAAATTTATGCTTACCTGCTCTTTAAACGTAATGGAATAACTCAACACCTGTTGCATGCCATAAAATACCACGGCAACCAGGAGCTGGCGCAGGAGTTGGGCAATAAGTTTGGCCTGGATTGTAATAAACTAACGTTGTTTACTACGGTGGATACCGTTGTACCAGTGCCGTTGCATAAAAGCAAACTTAGGTTGCGTGGCTTTAACCAAAGTGAGTTGATAGCCAAAGGGTTAGCTAACCAGTTGGGCTGTACTTTGGATAACCATACCGTGCATAGGGTAAAGAAAACACCTACCCAAACCCGCAAAAACAGAATGGAAAGGTGGCAAAATGTGGCACAAATTTTTGAAGCGACTACCAACCAATTGGCCGGCAAACACGTATTGCTGGTGGACGATGTAATCACTACCGGGGCTACCCTCGAAAGCTGTGGCCAGGCGTTGTTACAAACAGGCGTTTCAAAATTAAGTATAGCCTGCCTGGCGATTGCCTAGCATAAATTTGTTGGGCTTATTCACAAGTTGTGGTTAATGTAAAAAAATAAAATATGGAATGTACTAAAGAACATAGATATAATGATGCCTTTAACAATTTAGCACGCGATCAAGGTGGAAGACATAAATGTGTTGGATATGCTTACGACCTAGGTTATCAAGTTGGGCTTAATCAGAGAGAAAGATTACATATTGATTTAGATAACTTACCAAATAGTCAAGCAGGACTTGTAAGGCACAAAAGTCCATACGCAGCTTATGCACAAGGCTATCTTGACGGAGTGCATGAATCTTATAATTAATTCTTATCTTGCAAACGATTTAATACCACCTAAAAAATGAAAAAATACACGAAAAAAAAATCTGAACCGAGTATAGTTGAAGATATATTTTACGAATATAATGTAGGTGCAAAACCATTTCTAAAATGGGTTGGTGGAAAGCGGCAATTATTGAACGATTTTCAAAGTCTTTACCCAAAAGAGCTGAAAAAAAAGACCATAAAAAATTATTATGAGCCATTTGTTGGCGGAGGAGCGGTTTTTTTTGATGTAGCACAGAATTTTGAGATTGAAAACGCTTTTTTGTACGACATAAATGAAGAACTAATTTTGACTTATTTAGTGATTCAAAAAGATGTTACTAAACTGCTAGATTTTCTGCATAGATATGACAAACAGTACAAAAATCTTTCAGAAGCAAAACAAAAAGAATACTATTACGATATTAGAGAAAGTTTTAATCAGCAAAGGTTTAATATTGATTATGATAAGTATTCTGAAAATTGGATACCAAGAGCTGCACAAACAATTTTCCTAAACCGAACCTGTTTCAACGGACTTTTTAGGTTTAATTCAAGAGGTGGTTTTAATTCCCCACAAGGAAAATATAAAAACCCAAAAATAGTTGATGAGCCTAATCTTTTGAACGTTTCAAAACTTCTTGAAATTGCAACTATAAAAAAAGCTGATTTTAAAGAAGTAAAGCACGACTTAAATGGAGTTAGTTCATTTTTATACTTTGATCCGCCTTACAAACCTATTAGTAAAACTTCAAGTTTCACGTCATACAGCAAACTAAATTTTGAAGATGATGAACAGTTGCAACTTGCGAGTTTGTATTATGAATTAAATGAAAGTGGTTATAAACTAATGTTGAGTAACTCTGACCCTAAAAATACAGATCCTTCGGACAATTTTTTTGATGAAATATACCAAGACTTTCGGATTACAAGAGTAGAAGCAAAAAGGTCAATAAACTCTAACACTAAAAAGAGAAGGTCTATGAAAGAAATAGTTGTAACAAATTATTAAAATGAAAAGAGGACGAAACGCAAATATTACGGGAAATCAGCTGGAAGTAGCAGTTCAAACAGTTCTTTTAAACAAAGGTTTCGAAATCGAAATGTATCGAAAGTGGAAAAAGAACCCTGAAAAA
>JALWRJ010000131.1 GCA_026994125.1 Cyclobacteriaceae bacterium
ATTTACCCGTTGTTGTTATTGGCACTGCGTTATTTTTTTAAAGGCTCGTTTATTGCCAGGGTAGGAGGCGTAATATTAGCCGCCCAATGCCTTATTGGTATCCAGTGTTTTGTTATTGGTAAACTGGGGCTTTATCATTTAATTTGGGTGTTTCCTACCGGTTCGGCTGCCTTGTTTTTTACCTATTATTATTTGTACCGCCACATGCAAAAGCCGTTGGCTATGCTTACCCATACACTTAAAGCAATGGCTCAAGGCTACCTTACCATTTACATCGATAAAAAAACATTGCAACGAAACGATGAAGTAGGTAGAATTTCTGAAGCTATGTGTTTAATGGTAAACAACTTAAAAGAGATTGTTTCAAATTTAAAAGAAGCTGCCCATACCGTTACAGCAAACAGCAACCTTATTACTAAAAAATCGACTGAAGTTGCCGAAGGAGTAACTAACCAGGCGGCCAGTATCGAAGAAATAGCGGCCAGCATTGAAGAGATGACTGCCAGCATGCAGCTAAATGCCGAAAATGCTGAGCACGCTAACAAAATAGTAACCGAAGCCAGTTCCGAAATTAATGAAGGAGCTGATTTTACGCACCAAACGGTAAAACTTATGGAGGATATTACCGAAAACATGGCAGCCATACGCGAAATTGCCGACCAAACCAATATGCTGGCTCTTAATGCAGCGGTTGAATCGTCCAGGGCAGGCGAACACGGTAAAGGCTTTGCGGTTGTGGCCAAAGAAATTCGGAGCCTGGCCGAACGTTCGCGTGAGTTATCGGATAACATTAACCAATTAACCGAGCAATGTTTTATGAATTCAAAGAAATCTGGCGATAATATGGATAAGGTGCTTCCTAATATTTCTAAGACCACCAGCCTGGTAAAAGAAATTGCAACGGCCAGTAACGAGCAGCGCCACGGTGCCGAACAAATAAACGAAAGTGTGCAAAGTATGAACCACATTACTCAAGTAAATGCCAACTCGGCAGATTTACTTAGCCATATTGCAGACGAAATGAATGAAGTAGCTAAAAAGATGAATGAGGGATCTAAATTTTTTAAGACCGAAGAAACCTACGATTTACCTGCCAAAAACAGCCAAAAAGCTAAAGCCTCCTAAAACCAGGGTACCTAGAGTGCATTTTTGGTAACATAATACCGGTATGCTACCAATCCTTTTTGAACTTTGGTAAGTTTTGTCAGGTCTTTTTTTGCCATGCTTGGTAAAATTAGTTTATTTAGCCTGGCAAGTACTACAAATAAAAATTTCATACAAAATTTGTAAATCTTTTTAAGAATTGATTCGTTAGTCTTATTATTATAACGCAAATATAAATAAACAGGTTTTATGGAAAATGTAAGTCCGGGATATCATCATTTTTTAGAAGTGTGGCATCAAATTATGTACATAGCAGCAGGAGCCGCTATTGCGGTGGGTATTATCTTTTTAATAGTACACTTTGTAAAGTTGGCAGCCATTAAAACCTATAAAGGTAAGTACGATTACCTTAAATTAAACCGAATTAAAGCGTATCAGTTCTTCTTTTTTTCATTAGCAGCTGCAGTTTTCTTTTTTGGCAATACCATTGGCGATGCTACTGTAGGTAAAAGCCTGGTGTATATCTTTGTGAGGCTATTTATTAGCTTATGCGTAGGGGTGTTGTTGGGTTATATTGTGTACCTTATTTTAAAGTTTTATTACCCTACCTTTTTAGAGAAAAAACTTACCAAATTACGTTATACACCTCGTATTTCATCGGCAGGTAACGAAATGAAACTTCTAAGTGAAGAAGAGGAAGATGTACACCTGGACGAAGGTATGCAGGCAGAAGAAAATGTGTTTTCGGTAGATTACGATGTGTGGGTAGATGAAGAAACCGGTGAGGTACACATCGAAAAATACATGGGCTATTTAGAAGCCCTGGAGTGTGGTTCGTGCGGTTTTAGAACCCTAAAGCTGGATCGTGAAGAAATACTTAAACCGGCCACCGAAGAGGAAGAAGGCAAATTGTTAAAACACTATAAATGCACTTATTGCCAAAGTGTGCGAACTACACAGCATACCATTGCTAAAATTTTAAAATCAGAAAACGATTATAAGCTTCCAACCGATTATATACTAAAAGGACAACGAAAAGTAAAATCGATTATGGTAGAAATAATTTCTACCAAAGGCGATAAAAAAGAATACTTTTTTCAATCTACCCAACAAGCGAGCGAGTTTTTACAAAATTTTGATTTTGATAAAACTGATGATGGAGTAATGAAGTTTTAACCTTTCCAACCTAAGTTAATACCGGCATAGCCATTGGCATAAAAACAAGCTGTTTTATGTGTTTGCATAAGCAGAATGCCTACTTTTGAATATTATACAATCTAATACAACCGCTTTGGTGAGAATTTCTGAAAAAATGAAAAAACGATTATTAATCATTATACCGCTGGTACTGGTGTTAGCCGGTTTTGTGCTACTGCCTAAAAACAACAACATTGCTTTTAAAGCTCCTGATGAACTGCCTCCCTTTAAGCTGGAGTTTAACCTAAACGACAGCATTATAGTACTGGAGCCCGAAGCCAAAAATGTAAACGAAACCATACTAATAACCGAGCTTTTAAAACGCTACCATTATAAAAAAGTGCCGCTTAACGATTCGCTTTCTGCGGTTATTTTTACCAATTATATCGATAACCTGGACAACACCAAGCTTTACTTTTTGCAGCAAGATATCGACCAGTTTAAAAAATACCAATACGATATAGATGATATGCTTAAAACCGGCAACTTAGGTATTCCCTACCAATTTTTTGCCGTTTTTAAAGAGCGCTACTACCAACGTATTGCCTATGTAGATAGCCTGTTTACACATAATTTTGATTTTACTAAAAATGAAACCTTTAATATAGACCGAAAAGAGGTGCAGTTTGCTGCTTCTACAGCCGAGCAAAACGAACTGTGGCGCAAATACATAAAAAGTGAATTGCTGTTGCATATCCTCGATGGTAAAACCCAGGACGAAGCCAAAGAAATACTCAAAAAACGTTTCGACCGCTACAAAACGGCCATCCGGCAATATAAAAGTGAAGATGTGTACCAAATTTTTATGAATAGCTATACCGAGTCGTTGGATCCGCACACCAGCTACTTTAACCCTATTTCGGCCGAAAATTTTGACATTGAAATGAGCAAGTCGCTAGAGGGTATCGGTGCCAGGCTATCTAAAGAGGGCGATTATACAGTGGTGTATTCCATTGTACCCGGTGGCCCCGCTTTTAAGGGCAACCAACTACACGATAACGATAAAATTATTGGCGTTGCCCAAGGCGAAGAGGGCGAAATGGTTGATGTAGTTGGTTGGCGCAACGATGATGTAGTGCAACTTATTAGAGGAAAGAAAGGTACCTTGGTGCGTTTAAATGTGCTAAAAGCCGAGGAAGGTAAGTTGGCTAAACCCAAAGAAATTCGTATTGTACGCGATAAAATTAACCTGGAAGACGCCCGGGCCGAAAGCAAAGTGTATGAGTTTACCCGTGCAGGCAAGCCTTTTCGGTTGGGGGTTATCAATATTCCATCGTTTTATAAAGACTTTAAAAATTCGCACAACGGCAATCAAGCATTTAACAGCACCACGCGCGATGTACGCAAGTTAATCGAAGACCTTAAAACCAAAGATATAGATGGGTTGCTCATTGATTTGCGTAGAAATGGGGGAGGTGCTTTGGATGAAGCCGTAGAGCTGACAGGCCTGTTTGTAAACCACGGGCCGGTAGTGCAGGTAAAAGATTACACTAACCAAATACACCAGGAAGAAGATAAAAGCAATACCGTGCTTTATGAGGGCCCGCTAACTGTTTTAACCAGCCGCCTAAGTGCCTCTGCCTCCGAAATTTTTGCAGCGGCTATTCAGGATTACAAGCGCGGGGTAATTATTGGAGAGCAATCGTTTGGAAAGGGCACCGTACAAAGCTTAATTGGTCTGCAACAATATATACCTGAAGAAAAAGAAAAACTAGGGCAATTGAAATTGACTACCGCCAAATTTTACAGGATAAATGGAGGCAGTACGCAAAACAAAGGGGTTACTCCTCATGTAGTATTGCCCAGCTCGTTCGATCATACCGAGGTAGGTGAGGCCTCCTACCCAAGTGCCTTGGCCTGGGATCGAATTCCTCCGGCCAATTACACACCAGTTAATACCATATCCGATGATTTTGTAGCCCAGCTAAACCTACACTACCAAAACCGTATAAAAACCGATAAAGATTTGCAACAACTAATGCACGACCTGGATAGGCTTAAAGAACAACGTAACATAACACAAGTAAGCCTTAATTTAGCCGAACGCAAGCAAGAACAAGAGGAAATGGAACAAGCGCACGAAAAGAAAGGTGAACTAGAAGAAACCACTTTCTCTAAAGAAGGCTTAGGTACGGCTACCGGCACCCAACCTTTAAAGCTTAAAGATGTGTATTTAGAAGAAGGATTACTTATTTTAGCCGATGTTGTTCAACTAACCGACACCTAAGCTAGCACTACATGAATCAGGAACTGTTATTGTTAATCGTTCGTTTGTTTGCCATTGTAGCTAAAGAGCGAATTACCGAAGACGAACGCAACAATTTAAAAGAGTTTCTATTATTGCACGTTTCGCTCGATTCGGTTTCATTTTTTATCGATGTGTTTGACCAGGAACTGGACCGGGTAGCCGATGTTGATAACATAGACAACACCGATGAAGAAACCGTAGAATATGTAGCCGAGTGGGCCAATGTATTGGAAATTTGTAAGGTAATTAACGCAAGCCTTACCAAGCAACAAAAGCTGGTGCTGTTACTCAAACTTATTGAGCTCATGCTGCAAGACGGGCAAATATCCGAGCGGCAAAGCAATCTTATTTTTTACATTAGCGAGGCTATTCATGTAAGCCAACAGGAAACCGACCTGATTACTCTTTTTTTAACAGGGCAGGAAATCGAAGAGCTGGATTGCAAGGAAATATTAATTATAGATGAAGGTTCGGCTCCCCATAAAGGTAAATCGGCTCATATTACCGCACGAAACCTTACCGGTATGATGGTGGTGCTGCGCCTGGCCGATGCCGATACGTATTTTATAAAGTATCTGGGTATTTCTAACCTTACCCTAAACGGAAACCATTTCAGAAGTCGTAAAATTTATGTGTTCCCAACGGGCAGCAGTATTAGGGGTAATAAAATTCAGCCAATATATTATAGCGATATTGTAAGTAAATTTTTAAAGGAAGAAACTCGACAGCAAATATCGTTTGTGGCCAGCAATATCCATTACAAGTTTAAGTCGGGAGCTGTAGGGCTACAAAATATAAATATAGCCGAGGAGGGAGGCAAGCTGATTGGCATTATGGGAGCCTCAGGCTCGGGCAAAACTACCCTGCTTAATATTTTGGATGGTAGCCAGTCACCCACCAGTGGTACGGTTACTATTAACGGCATCAACTTACACCAAACGCCCGACAACCTAAGTGGTATCATTGGGCTTGTTCCTCAAGACGACTTTTTGATAGAAGAACTTTCGGTGTATCAAAACCTGTATTATGCGGCACGCCTTACTTTTGGTAACCATAGTATTGCCGAAACACATGCACTGGTGCAAACTACTCTTAAAAGCCTTGGCTTATCCGAAATTAAAGATTTAAAGGTGGGATCGCCTTTAGAAAAATCTATTAGTGGAGGCCAACGAAAGCGGCTTAATATTGGCTTAGAGCTACTTCGGCAACCCGCTATATTATTTGTTGACGAACCCACCAGTGGACTCTCCTCCAACGACTCCATCAATATCATGGATTTGTTTAAAGAGCTATCCTTAAAAGGAAAACTTATTTTTGTGGTCATACACCAACCTTCCTCCGATATTTTTAAAATGTTCGACCGCCTGGTAATTTTGGATAAAGGCGGCTACCAAGTGTACTATGGTAACCCCGTAGATGCCCTGGTATATTTTAAAACCATTGTAAACATGGTAAACAAAGACCAGGGTGCTTGTATGGAATGTGGCAACATTAAAAGCGAGCAAATTTTTAATATCCTTGAAAATAAGGTAGTTAACGAATACGGCCGGTTTACCGAAAATCGAAGAATTTCACCGGCCAAATGGTATCAATATTTTAAAGAAAAAATTACCTTGCCTCAGGTTGAAACTACCTACGGCACCATTGAAGTTACTCAGCAAAATCCGGGCAGGTTACAACAGCTTAAGATATTTGGTATCAGAGATATACGTAGCAAATTGGCCAATAAGCAATACCTGTTTATTACTTTTTTGGAGGCACCCGTGTTGGCCTTGTTTTTAGGGATGCTTATTCGTTATTACGAAAACCTGAACGGTAGTGCTTCTTACCTTTTTATGAACAACGATAATATTCCTATCTATTTTTTTATGACGGTTATTATTGCCTTGTTTATGGGGCTTACCCTAAGTGCTGAAGAAATTATTAAAGACCGTAAAATGCTCCAACGCGAGTCGTTTTTGCATTTAAGCCGAGCGAGCTACCTGGGTGCTAAAATTGCTGTTCAATTTGCCATTTCGGCTGTTCAAACCTTGAGCTTTGTGCTTATTGGAAACCTGATTTTGCAAGTAAACGGCATGTTAGTTACCATGTGGGCTATTATGTTTTTTACAGCCGGATTTGCCAATTTACTGGGGTTAAACATTTCTTCGGCTTTTAAATCGGCCGTTACGGTATATATTTTAATCCCATTGCTTATCATTCCTCAGTTAGTGCTTAGCGGTGTGCTTATTAGCTTCAATAAATTTAACCCACAACTTAGTCGCCTCGATAAAGTGCCTGCCATGGGCAATGTAATGGCCTCGCGTTGGGCTTTTGAAGCCCTGGTTGTTAACCAATTTAAAACCAATGCCTACAACCGGCAGTTTTATGCGTATAAACGCGAAATAGCGCTTTCGGATTATTACGGAAATTACTATGTTCCCAAACTGCAATCGCACTTGGCTGCCTTGTTGCCAGGGTTTTCGGGCAAAACACTTGCTGATACAGCCTTAAACAGCCACTACCACCTGGCTCTGCTGCAAAACGAAATAGCAAGCCAATTAAAAAAAGTTGGTAAGCAACAATTTACCCACCTGAATGAACTTACAACTGATACCTTTACAAACGATACCTATTTGGCTACTGATGAGTTTTTAACTACTCTTAAACAGTTTTACAAAAACAGGCACCAAAAGTGGAGCCACAAATTAGACAGCTTGCAGCAACTCCTTACCGATACTCCAACGGGGTTGCAATTACAGCAGTTTTTGCGTGATCGAAATTATAATATTGCCCTAAGCGATATGCTGGAAGGTAAAGGGTTAACTACGCGCATAGCCGAAAGTAATGGCAGGTTAATCCAAAAAATTTATCCGGTGTATTACCGGCCCGGCACCGATAGGTATATTGAAATAGCTACCCAATTTTATGCCCCCGAAAAAGTGGTAGCGCATACAACTTGGGATACTTTGTTTGTAAACTTAGTGGTGTTGGCTTTAATGACCTTGTTTTTAATGGTTAGTTTGTACTTTGATTGGCTACGAAAAATAATGGAATGGATTGAAGATGTTAAGCTAAACAGGAGGTATAAGAGGGGAGGTGAGAT
>JALWRJ010000132.1 GCA_026994125.1 Cyclobacteriaceae bacterium
TATTAAATTTCAGCTCGGTTTCTTCCCACTCCTTTTCAGGTTCCGAAAAGGCGGTTACCCCGGCTCCGGCAAATAAATTTGCCTGGTGTTGGAAAAGTTCCATACAGCGCAGGTTTACGTATAAGGCTGTTTCGTTCGCCAGGTTTACAGGCCCCAAATAACCGGTGTAGAATTTTCGATCATGTGTCTCCAGGCTATGAATGAGTGCCACAGCAGCTTCTTTGGGCATACCACATACAGCCGATGTGGGATGCAGTAAATTTAACATTACACCTCCTAAATTATGAAAATTTGTGGCTTTGGTATCTACCGTAAAAGTAGTGCATAAATGTGTTAAATTTCCTGCTTTAACCGTTTGCGGGCCTTTTTCGATGAATTCACGAAGCCGGATTTCTTTAAAACGGTTAATGATATAGCGGCTAACCATGGCTTGTTCTTCAATGTCTTTATCTACCCAGGCTACTTGATGCAAAGGTTTTTCTTCTGTATGTTTTTGCGTGCCGGCCAACGCCATGGTTTCAAAAATACCGGTACTGCTTACCTTAATAAGTACTTCGGGGGTGGCGGTAAGCCAGGTGCCAAACTCTTTGGTAGAAACCACCGAAACAAAGGCATTGGGGTAGGTGTGGCAAAGTGTTACAAAAGTTTTGGCCAAATCGAAGTTTTGCCCTAGCGTGTGCAGTTTTAATTTAGTAGGTACCAGCTTGGTAAGTTGGCCTTCATTAATGGCATCTACAGCCTGTGCAACCCATTGGGTATAAGCCTTTTTAGAAGTGGTTTCCTGCATGCCGTTTTGTGTATAATATTTCCAAGAACCATGTTTGTGGTTTTCTGTTAGCGGAAGCGGGGGCTGTTCACTATTGGTAAATTCAATGGTTTGAGCTGCTTCTAAATGCCAGGCCTTACCTTCGTAATTGGCAAAAATAAACCCTTGGTTAAGCTCTTCAATAGGTTGGCATACCTCAGTTAAGGGGTTGCCATCTAGCAGCATGTAAGGGGGGTGGCCGGGCGTGCGATATAAGGCTATATTTTGCTTATTTTCGGTAGCCCAGCCACCCCAGGCATTAATATGTTCGGTTAATTTTTCTGCGGTTAAGAAATGAAGGGCTTTATGTTTAATAGGTGAACTATCCATATTTATTTTTTGGCAATTATCGAAACGGTTAACCGGCTAATGCACACTAATTTATCGTCTTCATTGGTTATTTTGATTTCCCAAACATGGGTGCTTCGGCCTATATGTACAGGTGTAGTTTCTCCATACACAAACCCGTTGCGCACCGAACGGATATGATTAGCATTGATGTCTAAACCAACCGCCACTAAATTTTGTTGGTCAATATTCATTTGGGCTGCAATAGAGCCCAGGGTTTCGGCCAAAGCTACCGAGGCACCGCCATGCAAAATTCTAAAAGGCTGTACGGTGCGGTTATCAACCGGCATCCTGGCCTTTATTCGGGAGGGAGAAACTTCTAAAAACTCAATGCCCAGGTGTTCTACCAGGGTATTTTTACTGCCTTCTTGCAATTGTTGGGGAGTAATATCTATTGGAATCAATGTTGAACGATTAAAATTGTTTAATTTGCTGCCTAATACTATAATGGTTGTTTAATGGGTTCAAATCTACCTAGAAATTGAAGACAAAAAAAATATATATTGTTCGGCATGGCCAAACCGATTATAACTTGCGGGGAATAGTGCAAGGGCGAGGGGTAGATGCGCCCTTGAACGAAACCGGCAGGCTGCAAGCCAGGCAGTTTTTTGAGGCCTATCAGCACGAAGGTTTTGATTATATACTTACCTCAACCTTACAGCGTACCCAGCAATCGGTACAAGGGTTTATCGATCAGGGCATTC
>JALWRJ010000133.1 GCA_026994125.1 Cyclobacteriaceae bacterium
GTGTTTCGTCGGCAGCATATACCGTGCCTAACGGCACGGGGTTCGTTTTTATTTATAAATCTACCCATATACCGTACCTGACGGCACGGTACGGTTTAATTATTTGATGTACCAATGTCGTGCCTGACGGAACGTTGCGCTATTAATAATTTCCCATATACCGTACCTAACGGCACGGGGTTTGGTTTAATTTTATAAATCTACCTATATTTCGTGCCTGACGGCAAGGTAATATTTTGATTGTCCCATAGGGACAAGAAACGGGTAGCCCATTTGTATAAAATGGGCGGTTTGTGCCTTTAGGTACAAAACCATTATGTTATTTGCTTAAAAATATATTGTTCGTTATAATCGATTTTAAATTCTTTTAGCAAATCAATGTATTCGTCATTAAACTTTTTTGTTTTGTGGTGCTCCTCTTGATTTTGAATGTATTTAATTACATTAGGAATTTGGTCTTTTGAATAGGAGAATGCACCAAAACCAGCTTGCCAGGAGAATTTTTCAGGGGTAAGCTTGTTGTCGTTAATCCATTTTGAAGAATCCTGTTTTACTTGCTTCATTAAATCTGATAAAGATTGTGTGGGCTTCATTCCTAATAGTATGTGGATATGGTCGGGCATCCCATTTATTTGCAATAATTTGTGTTGATGATTTTGAATAATACCGGTAATGTATTTATACAATTCATCTTTCCATTCTGGTTTAATTAAACTTCTTCTGTTTTGCACTGCAAAAACTGTTTGAATGTGGATTTGTGTATAGGTGTTTGCCATTTTTATATACCGTACCTGACGGCACGGGGTTCGATTTGATTTATAAATCTACCCATATTTTGTTCCAAACGGAACGGTGTGCTATTAATAATTTGCTACCCATATACCGTACCTAACGGCACGGCCTTTGTTTATTTTTTAATCTACCCATATACCGTACCTAACGGCACGGCCTTTGTTTTTTTTAAAATCTACCCATATACCGTACCTAGCGGCACGGGGTTTGTTTATTTTTTAATCTACCCATATACCGTACCTAACGGCTCGGTAATATTTTGATTGTCCCATAGGGACAAGAAACGGGTAGCCCATTTGTATAAAATGGGCGGTTTGTGCCTTTAGGTACAAAACCATAAAAATAGATATTAAACAGCAGCCAATTTTTTATCATAACTGCCCGTACCCAATTGGTTGAGCAACTTAAAATGACTCACCAAAGCGGCTACAAAAGTTTTGTGTTGGTAGTAGGGTACGTTGTATTTTTGTGCTACTTTTTTAACTATGGGCGATAATTTTTTATAGTGTACATGGCAAATATGAGGAAACAAGTGGTGTTCTATTTGAAAGTTAAGCCCACCAATAAACCAGGAGAACAGCACACTTTTATTAGCAAAGTTAGCGGTGGTTCGCATTTGGTGGATGGCCCAATTGTTTGCTACACTTCCGGTGCTATCGGGAGTATAAAAGTTTGTATTTTCGATTACATGGGCAGGTTGAAAGATGAGCGCCAAAACCATACCTGTAATAAAATGCATCATTAAGAAGCCTAATATCATTTGCCACCAAGGTATATCAACTATCAACATTGGAATGATTAATATTACAACGATATACCCAATCTTGTAAAAAATCATGGAGATCATGGCCTTGGAAAGGGTGGTTCCTTGACGCTCCAACAAACCTTGTTTACTGTAATCAACTAATTTTATAAAGTCTTTCACAAATGCCCAGTATAGCGTCATAATTCCATAAAAAAAAGGGGCATAAAAGGCTTGAAATTTGAATAGTTTTTTTCGCTTTTGATCAGGTGAAAATCGCATAACGGGGTTGGTAATATCCCCATCGTAGCCATCTACATTGGTGTAGGAGTGGTGCAAAACGTTATGCTGAATTTTCCAATTAATATGGTAAGCACCTAAAAAATTTATCAGGTATCCTAAGGCATTATTAATGTATTTGTTCTTAGAATAGGCACCATGGTTGGCATCGTGCATTATAGATAACCCAATGCCCGACATTCCCAAGCCCATTAAACCCCACATAAGCATAACCGAACCGGCTGTGGAGGCCACTCCGGTAACCATTAATAGGAAGGGGACAAAATATAGTGCCAACATAAAAATTGTTTTAATAACCATGTTGGCATTGGCATACTTAGATATGCCTTTTTCTTTAAAATAGCCGTTTACTTTTTTAGTTAGCTCAAGAAAAAATTCGGGTTGGTTCTTTGTATTAAAGGTAAGGGTGGGGGTACTCATTAATTATATCTATTTGCTACAAAGGTACACATAAAATACTTGTTAAGTTTGGTAACTTGATAAACGGTAAACCAACCGTACTTATTTTTTGTTCTTAACCTCAATAAGTTGTGCTAAAATGCTAACTGCAATTTCGGAAGGAGTTTTGCTGGCAATGGGTAGCCCAATAGGGGCAAATACCCGGTTTAGCAGCTTTTTGCTTATGCCTTCGTTTAGCAATTCCGAAAATAGTGTGTCAATTTTTGCACGGCTGCCCATCATACCTGTATAATAATATTTTGCTGAAAGAATACTTTTAAGGATAATTTTATCTGTTTTATAGCCAAACGACATAATAACTACATACGAAGCATCGCTTTCGGGGATGTGCCGGGCAATGTTGCTATATGCTTTAATAGTAATTATCGTGGCAAATTTATTTTGTTCCATGGTGTTTAAGGTAGGTCTGTCATCGTAAACAAAAACCTTGAAACCCACCTCTTTGGCCAATTTAGAAAGCGCCAGGCTTACGTGCCCACCGCCAATAATATGCAGCTGAGGTGCAAAATGGATGTTTTCTAACAATTGCCAAGCTTGCTTGTGCCGGGTTAGTTTAAATTGGGTGGTAAAGGTTAGGGGTTCCAATAAAATGCCTTTATGAGATAGCTTTAACTGCCATTTTTGGGTGCCTGAATAAGCTTTTACTAGTTGTTTTATAAGGGGTAGCTTGTGGGGTGAAAGGTAAAAGAAGGCAATGGTTTGTTCACCGGAACATATCATGCCCGATTTGTTTTCCAGTATATTATCCTGGTGAATTTGCTTTTTAAGAAAGGGTTTAAAAGGAGCTTTTAGCAAGTGTTTTTTACAATGTTCCACCCATTTATGTTCCATAATCCCTCCACCAATGGAGCCGTACAGCAAGCCCGACTCACTCACCATCATTTTAAATCCCTGGCGCCCCGGGCTGCTGCCGTTGCTTTCTACCACATACATAAGTACCAGGTTGTACCCAGCCGCCAGTTCGGTTGCTATGGTGTACCAAAACTTCATTTTTAATAAAACCACACTGCGCTAAGTGAATAATAGATGGCCATTACACCCGAAAATATAGCACTTGCAATAAACCGGTTTTTAAGGGGTATTTTGTTTTGGATAAGGTAGTTAGCTCCTAGCGAAACAGGTATGTTGGCTAAAAAGGAGAACGTTCCAACCGTTAGTATCGATATGTTTATTTGGTTGAATTGTCTGGTAAACAACTGTATAAATAAAATATGCCGGGCTATCCATAACGGGTTAAAGTAAAGCATGGCTAGCGAAGCACGTAGCAGCTTTTGTTTATTGTTTTGTGGGTGAGCTACCTTTTTGGCTATCCAGTTAAAGTAATTTGGGATTTCGAAGGCATACACGGTAGCTCCTACCAGCAAAATACCCAGGGCACGTTGCCAGCAAAAATTATGGCTTAGCAAGGCAGCTATGCTATCGCCCAAGGCATAAATTAAACTACCCCTTATACTATTGGTGGCTTTATACTCCAGTTTCATATAGGCTTAGTAACACTTTTTCGTGTGTAAAAGGTGCATTTTGAATGGGAACATAGGATGGGTTAAAGGCACTTATGGCATGTTCGATAGCAAAATATGCCCCTATGCCATACATTAGCGGAGGTTCGCCTACGGCTTTAGATTTTAAGAGAGCCATTTCGGTGCTTTGGGTGGGCAAGGACATAATGTAAATATGTTCAGGAGCACTATATACATCGGGTACTTTGTAGGTTGAAAGACTGTTGGAGAGCAATTTGCCTTCAGGGTCATATCGAAGTTCTTCCAGGGTCATCCACCCCATACCCTGCACCAAGCCGCCTTCAATTTGGCCTCTATCCACATGCATATTCATCGATTTTCCAAAATCGTGCACAATTTTAACGGCATCAAAGTGGTAAGTGCCTCGTAGGCAATCAACCGTAACCTCGGTAAGTGCCAGCCCCATTACATGGTAGGCAAAGGGGTGTCCTTTTTCTTGCGTTTTGTTATAGTGAATTACAGGGGTGGCATAATGGCCATTTTCGGTAAGGCAAATGCGGTCTAAAAAAGCGTGCTCAATAAGTTGGCTCCAGTCCATAGCGGTAGCTTTATCCTTTATCCATACTTGTCCCTGTTTCAGGCTAATGTTTTGGGGTTGCGTTTGTAAATGATTTGCGGCACAGGTTTTTAGTCGGGTAAGCAAGGTTTTGCAGGCTTTTTCCAGTGCTTTTCCGTTTAAATCGGCTGTTGCCGAAGCCGCAGTAGGCGAGGTGTTAGCCACCCGGGTGGTGTTGGTAGTTTCCAGCTTAATGTAGTGGGCGGGTAAATCAAATACATGGGCTGCCACCTGAATCATTTTGGTATTTACGCCTTGTCCCATTTCAACAGCTCCGGTGCTTATACCCACGCTGCCATCGCTGTAAATATGTACCAGTGCACGAGCTTGGTTCATGGGTGTTTTGGTAAACGAGATACCAAAACAAATAGGCATCAGGGCGTAGCCTTTTTTGGTGGTGCTATGGGTTTGGTTATAGGCAACGATAGATTTTTTTACGTCTTCTAACGCAAATTTTTCTTGCATTTGCTGCCAGGCAGTCTTAAGCCCGTTGTCTGTTATTTTTTGGCCGTACGGAAAACTGTTTCCTTTAACCAGCAGGTTTGCTTCCTGAATTTTTTCTTTAGGTACCTGTAAAGTATGGGCGGCATGTGCTATGGCGGCTTCTATTACAAACATCCCCTGGGGTCCGCCAAAGCCTCTAAACGCAGTATTGGGGGGCAGGTTGGTTTTGCAACTGTAGGCAGTAGCTACTACATTGGGTATATAATAGGCATTGGTGGCATGAAAAAGCGTACGTTCCATTACAGCAGGCGATAAATCGGCAGCGGCTCCGGCATTTTGGTAAAATACTACCTCGTAGGCTATCATTTTTAAATCGCTTGAAAGACCCAGTTTGTAATCCGCACTGTAGGGGTGGCGTTTGCCGGTCATGCGCATATCGTCCATTCGGTGTAAGATAAGTTTTACGGGTGCGCTCCACTTTTGTGCAGCCAAAGCAGCCATCACAGCCCAGGGTGTGGCCTGGTCTTCCTTCCCTCCAAATCCACCTCCCAGTCGTACTACATCTACTTCAATAGTATGCATGGGAACGCCCAGTACTCGTGCTGTGGTGCGCTGTACTGCTGTAGGCCCCTGGGTTGATGAAGATATTTTTATATGGCCGTTTTCCATGGGGTAGGCATAAGCTCCCTGGGTTTCAATATACAGGTGTTCTTGCCCGTTAACATCGGCCCGGCCCTGCACGGTATAGGCGCAAGCAGCCCAGGCTTGCTTGGTATTGCCCATGCTAAAGGTGCGAGGCGGAAAAATAAGCCGGCCTTTGGTTTGTGCATCGCGGGGGTCGGTAATTACTTCTTTTTCCTGGTAATCAACACTAATTAATTGCCTGGCCTTTTTAGCAATGGCTTCAGAGGTTGCTACTATCAGGCCGATGGGTTGCCCTTGAAAATGCACTTCGTTTGAAGCAAACAACTCTTCGTCCGGCAAGATGCCCCCAATTTGGTTTTCGCCCGGTATATCTTTCGCTGTTAGTATATCTATTACCCCCGGCAAGGCACGCGCCCGGCTGGTATCTAATTGTTGCAAAGTAGCATGGGCTACAGTAGCATAAAAAACCACTCCGTATAAGGTGCCCTCCCAAGTAGGCAGGTCATCTACATACAGCGATTGGCCGGTAACATGTCCTTTTGCATCTATATTTCTCATATTAATTGGGGCAGGGTAAAGGTTTTTGGAAATAGCGTAATAAAATGAGCGTAGAACAATTGCCTCACGAGCAATCGTTTGTAAGTTTCTTGCCCTCGCACATCCGATATTGGGCTTATTTCGTTTTGCAACACGTTGTTAGCTGCTTTAATAGTAGCAGGCGCAAGCACTTTGCCGGTTAGGTATTTTACGGTATTACTTAGATAGGCAGGGGTAGGGCCAATGCCTCCGGCCGACAGGTGTACCTGGGTAATTATGTTATCGGCCACCCGGATAGATATAGCAGTATTTACACTGGCAATGTCTAAATGAATACGTTTGCTTATTTTTTCGAAGTTAAAATGGGTGTCTTTATCGGGTAGGGTAAAAAATATTTCGGTTATCAATTCCCGGTCTAATTTATCCAGTTGTTTATAGCCTTTATAAAACTGTTTTAATGGAATGGTTTTGGTTTTAGCCGAATCGCTTAAAACAATATGAGCATCCAATGCCATTAAAAAGGCGGTTAAGTCGCCTATGGGCGAGGCATTTACCAAATTTCCTGCCAGGGTAGCCATGTTGCGGATGGGGGTAGAGCTTACTAGTTTTAAATGCGGCCAAAGTGTAGGAAACAGTTGGTTAAATGTTTCGGATTCCAGCAAATTGGATACAGTAACAGCTGCTCCCAATCTGCAAACATTGTTATCCGCTTTTATATAATTTAATTCTGATAATTGGCTAAGCGGGTTAACAGGTGTTTCTTCCAGCTTATCGGGTTGCTGCACATATAGGTCGGTTCCGCCACCTACCACAATGGCATTAGTTAGGGTATGTTGGTGCTGGGGTAGTTGCTTTAATCTTTTGGGTATGCTGCTAAACCAGGCAGGGATAAACTTATGTTCAATTAGCCATTCCATGCTATTATTTGCATCTTTATTTTCAAGCAACTTAGTAATATGGCTGGCGGCTCGTTCAATAGATTTGTACCCCGTACAGCGGCAAATGTTACCATCGATAGCTGTTTTGGCCTTGGCTGCTGAGGGATGTGTTTCGCTTAGGCTGTAATTGGAGAGCGACATAACAAACCCGGGGGTGCAAAACCCACATTGTGTACCCGATTCCTCTACCAGGGCTTGTTGTACCGGGCTTAGTTCCTGCATGGCCAGTCCTTCGATGGTAACTACGTGCTTACCGGCAATATTGGCTATGGGGGTTAAACACGAAGTGGCCTGTTTGTAGTGTACTTCTCCGTTTTCGTGCTGCCCTATAAGCACTGTGCAGGCGCCACAATCGCCTTCGCGGCAGCCTAATTTAGTTCCCTTTAGTTTAAAGTGATACCGAATGGCATCTACCAGCAGGTAACCTCCCGGTTTATTAAGTTGCACTTCGCTATTGTTGAGTATAAATGCAATCATTAATATTCTTTTTTTGTTGTGCTTTGCTGCCAGGCCTTAAAAGCTATTTGTGCTTCGTTGCGCAGCAATTGCCGGGTAGGTAGTTTTCGTTGGACAATAGGGAGTTCCAATTCTTCGTAAATAAACTGGTCGTCAAAGTTAATTTCGGCTGCATCTTGCTTGGTGTTAGCAAAGTATATTGTATCGGGGCGAGCCCAATAAATA
>JALWRJ010000134.1:0-5051 GCA_026994125.1 Cyclobacteriaceae bacterium
AAAGCTATATCCAAAACGGAAAACGAAATTTAAAAAAATGTATAGAAACAAACCTTGAGTAAAGCGAATAACCATAGCAATATAAACAAGCACTTAACGCAAAATGAGCTGCACGATTACGTAAGTGGTGTATTGGGCAATGAAGAAATGTACCGGTTGGAGCTACATTTAAACGATTGCGCCCTATGCAGCGAGGCAGTAGATGGCCTTATGGCAGTGCAAGATAAACAAGCAGCATTTAACAGCCTGCATGAGTTAAAGGCAGGGCAACCTAAACCTCCTGCACGGTTTAATTATGGTGCCATTGCAGCAGGTTTAGCCTCGGTAGCGGTAGTTGGTTTGGTGCTTTGGTTGTTTAACCGGCAGCCGGCTCTACCTGTTTTGGTTGACAACCAACCTGTAAGCAAGCAGCAAACACACCCGTTAAGCCAACAACCACCTACCATAGTTACCGATACGCCACAGGACAGCCTGCCTGCGAACAACCAGTTTACAGAACCCGACCGTCCTGCGCTTGCCTCTACTAATGAAAAAACAACCAATGCTAAAAAGCCTGTGGCTGTTTTACCTGAAACAGCCCCTCCGGCCGAAGCACCTGTTGAACTGACCCTGGATGCCCCTCTGGAAGAAATTATAGTTGAAGCTGATACCGAAAAAAAGGAATCCGAAATAGCCGAAATAGTTACCACCGTTGAGCCATCACCACCTGTTGCCCGTGCAGCAAAAAAATCAAGTAACCTGGAATCGAAGCAAAATGGTATTAGTACAACCTCCGAAGCCCGGCCCAACCAAAAACAACCTTTGCCAAAAGGAGGCATGGCCGCCCTAAAAACATACATAACCACCCATTTGCAATACCCGGAGCAAGCCCGCCAGGCAAACATAAAAGGCACGGTGCTCATTGAGGTAACCATTGGCACCGATGGCCGTATTAAAAATATGCAAGTGCTTAAAGCGTTGGGCTATGGCTGCGATGCCGAAGCTATGCGGGTATTAATGGATGGCCCTCCCTGGACTCCCAAAGTGGTTAATGGCGTACCCCAAGAGGCTAAAGCACAGGTAAAAGTTAAATTTAAACCTTAATTGGCCAAGTTTTAGTATCTTAGTTAAATGATAAAAAAGTTAGTAGTTACCATGCTAGGCATCCTGGCCTTTGTAACCTCACAAGGGCAATCAATAGTTGTACAAGGACGTGTGCTGGCCGATGACACCATGCAACCCCTGCCTTTTGCGCATATTGTTATCGACTCTACCGGAACCACTTCAAATTTGTATGGCGAATTTAAACTAAAAATCAACCCTACCGATACGCTTCATTTTTCGTACATTGGCTACAAAAAGAAAACCTATACGCTGCCCGATACACTGAAAAGCGAACCCCTAACCATCGAAATCATTTTGCTAAAAGATATTACATTTTTGCATGGCGTAACCGTAACCTCACTACCCGAAACATTAGACGACCTAAAAGAAGAAGTGTTGGCTACAGAAGTGCCCATTGAACAAGCCTTGAAAAACGCAAAAAAAGGTATTCAAATTGCTACCTACCAATACTTGTACATGAAATCCTTTAAACTACCTATGAACGCCTATGATAATTATGCTATGTTTTTAAAAGGAAACGAAGGGTTAAACCCTGCCGGTGGCAATGTAAAAGGCTTACTAAAGTTTTTGAGAAACCGAGCACAGGGCAAACCTTTAGAAGGAACTTACCAACACTATAAATACTATCAGAAAACCAAGGGGCAATAAACGTATTTGCAAGGTTAGTCTTACCTTTGCATCTTTACTAGCCATGTAGCTAATTGGCTATGTGGCTAAGTGCATAAAAAATGAAATTAAAATACCAAACCATACAACATTATGGCAAAATTTAGTTTAGATGATATTGACCGTAATATTTTGCGCATTTTACAGAAAGAAGGGCGCATAACCAATGCACAGCTTTCTAAAGATATAGGGCTTTCTCCGGCACCTACGCTGGAACGTGTAAAAAAACTGGAGCAAACCGGATACATAAAAAGCTATCATGCCGTTCTTGATAAAGAAAAACTGGGGCTGGGTGTTACCACATTTGTAATGGTATCGTTAAAACAGCATAATAAAGAAACCATTGAAAAGTTTATTAAAGCCATTGACAACCTGGAGGAAGTAGTGGAATGCCATCATACTACCGGCACAGCCGATTTTATGTTAAAAGTGGTTTCGGAAGATATTTCGGCCTATCAAAAATTAATGCTCGAAGAAATTACGAACATTGAAGTAATAGCCGATATGCAATCGATGGTTATTTTATCTACCTTTAAAGACAGTAAAGCCGTTCCGGTGAAATAAAATGGCAAAAGAGCAACAGATAGTAGTTCTTACTCCTGTTCAAATCGAGCAGAAAATAAGGCGTATGGCCTACCAAATTTATGAAAATAATTTTGGTGTAAAAGAACTGGTATTGGCCGGCATTTGTGAACAAGGCGAAGAACTGGCAAACCTATTAGCAGCTATTATCGAAGAAATTTCGCCTATACAAACACAGGTAGTAAAAATTAATTTAGATAAAAAAACGCCCTCGAACCCACTCACCACTGATGATGTGCCCGACACACACACCAACAAAGTAGTTATTATGGTGGACGATGTACTAAACACCGGTAAAACACTGGCCTATGGGCTTAAACCTTTTTTGGATAAAAAGATTAAAAAAATTGAAGTGGCTGTACTGGTAAACCGAAGCCATACGGCTTTCCCTATTAGCCCAACTTATACCGGATACGAACTGGCCACCACCTTATCGGAACATATTGTGGTAAAAATGAGTGGTAAACAAAAAGGCGTATATTTAACCTAAGGCATGTCTGTACACCAACCCAACCCTAAAAAAGTAACTACACACCGGCTGCTCGAAATGAAGCAAAAAGGTGAAAAAATTGCCATGCTAACTGCCTACGATTATTCCATGGCTAAATTGCTTGATGGAGCCGGTATTGATGTGTTGCTGGTAGGCGATTCGGCCTCTAACGTAATGGCCGGCCACGAAACTACTTTGCCCATTACTCTGGATCAAATGATTTACCATGCAGCCTCGGTAATTAGAGCAGTAAACAGGGCATTGGTTGTAGTCGATTTACCCTTTGGTTCGTACCAGGGCGATTCAGGCGAAGCCCTGCGCTCGGCCATTCGCATTATGAAAGAAGCCGGAGCCCATGCAGTAAAACTGGAAGGCGGGCACGAAGTTAAGGAATCAATTGCGCGGATATTAACAGCCGGAGTACCGGTAATGGGGCACTTAGGGCTAACTCCACAAAGCATTTATAAATTTGGCACCTACACCGTACGGGCTAAACAAGAAGCCGAAGCTAACAAATTACTAGAGGATGCACACATGCTGGAACAGGTAGGCTGCTTTGCCATTGTGCTCGAAAAAATTCCGGCCAAGCTGGCACAGCAAGTAGCCCAGGCATTATCTATCCCGGTAATTGGCATTGGTGCGGGGGGGCAGGTAGATGGCCAAGTTCTGGTAATGCAGGACATGCTGGGTATAACCCAGGCATTTCAACCTCGTTTTTTACGCAGGTATGCCGATTTACAAGCCACCATTACCGATGCCGTTACTCATTATATAACCGATGTAAAATCTAAACATTTTCCGAATGAACAAGAGCAATACTAAGGTAATTCAATTGGCCGATTTGCAAGAGGAAGCCATTTTGGCCGGTAAAAAACTATTCCCTTCGGATAAAAACTATATTTTAAAGGAAGTGCAGGTACGCACACAACAAGAATTGCTGTTGTGGCTCATTGATCATATAAAGGAATACTACGAGCTTTTTTATAACCCCCTGGGGTTAGTAGATGATACCATTAAAACCATTCGGGCTGCGCATTTTAACAACTTTAACCTTTTTAACGAGTTTTACAACCACATGGCCGGCATTTACCGCTACAAGCATGGCGAAGTACAACTCGAATTTTTGTTCGATGGCAACTCGCATTATACCAAGTATAAAAGCGAATGGAAAGTAACGTTTATGAAATGGGTTACAAAACTATTGGCCAATCCGGTAGTAATGCGTGCTTTTTTAGAGCTAACCGTTTTTGGGGTAGCACGCCCCCGCCAGGTAGCACTTATTTTACACCGTATTAAAGGGTATGTAGAAAACCACTTTGGCCTTAAAATTTATAAGTACAAAGGCATACAGGAAACCAAGGCTGCATAAGATTTTAAACCAAACGTTTCATCCAACTTTTTATCCTTACAGATTATATTACAACTGCCCTGCTAACCTTGGTTATTCGCCATAAGGCACCCAAATATTTTTGATTTCGGTTGCGTGGCGCAGAAAATCGTGGGCTGGCACATGAGCCGGATTAAACCAATTGCGCGATTTGCCATGGTTTACCCAGGTGCGTTTCATATTTTCGGCTGCTGCTTTTTGCACCAGGGCACTGCCTTCAGCTGAACCAAAGTACCAAAGCCCATCCACATCATCGTGATTGGCCAGCACCTTGGTAAGGCCTTCTTTATCGCCTGTTACTATATTAATTACACCGCCCGGAACATCCGAGGTCTCCAGTACCTGGTACAAATCGGTAGCTGCCAGGGGAGCTGTTTCGGATGGAATGGCCACTACAGTATTGCCCATGGCCACCAGTGGTATAACTGTAGAAATAAAACCAAGTAAAGGAGCCTCGTTGGGGCAGGTTATGCCCACCACTCCCACAGGTTCTTTCATGGCCAGGGTTACATTTCTAAAGGGAGTTGCATGTACCTGGCTATCGTATTTATCGGCCAGGGCCGCATACGTAAAAATACGTTCGATGGAAGCCTCTACCTCTACCATGGCCTTTTTAACCGATTGGTTTAATAAACCGGCCAAGCGCTGGGCAAAATCTTCGGCTCGGGCTTCCAGGTTTTCGGCCAGGTAGTAAAGCACTTGTGCACGCGTATGGGCCGGTGTTTTTGCCCAGGCCGCTGCAGCATGGGCTGCCTCTACTGCGTTTCGAATGTCCTTACGGTTGCCTTCGCCTACTTCGGCTATAAAATTGCCTTTGGTATC
>JALWRJ010000134.1:5061-7587 GCA_026994125.1 Cyclobacteriaceae bacterium
ATCTACGATATCACGGCTATAGCCTCCATCGGGTCTTTTTTGTTTTCCTCCAATATAAAGTTTAGCGGTTCTATCAATCGCAGGAATAGCCCGACCCGATTGTACCGGTTTTTCAACGATAGGTTTTGGGGCTGGCGTTGGTTTAAATTCTTCTTCTACCTTTAGTTTTACATATTCGTACAAACCTTCCTTACCACCTTCGCGCCCAAAACCCGATTCGCGGTATCCACCAAATCCTGAAGCCGCATCAAACACATTGGTGCAATTTATCCAAACGGTTCCTGCTTTTACTTTGGGCGCTATATCTAACGCCAGGTTAATATTTTCAGTCCAAATACTGGCAGCTAACCCATAGCGGGTATTATTGGCCAGTTTAACAGCCTCGGCCTGGGTTCTAAAACTCATGGCTACCAAAACAGGGCCAAAAATTTCTTCTTGCGCAATTACACTCGAAGGGGCTACATTGGTAAACAAGGAAGGCGGGTAAAAACAGCCTTCATTAGGGCACTCCCAGGAAGGCTGCCAAAGTTCAGCTCCTTCGTTTACACCTTGTTGCACCAGGTCTTCAATTGTTTTTAACTGTACCGGAGCTACAATGGCACCAATGTCAATACTTTTATCTAATGCGTTACCAATGCGTAAACTTTCCATACGCACCCTTATTTTTTCGTAAAGTTTTTCGGCTATGCTTTCTTGCACCAACAGCCTGGAACCGGCACAGCACACCTGGCCCTGATTAAACCAAATGGCATCTACCACACCCTCTACCACACTGTCCAGGTCGGCATCATCAAACACAATAAAGGGCGATTTACCCCCTAGTTCGAGCGATAGTTTTTTTTCGGTAGGGGCGGTTGCCCTGCGAATAATTCGACCCACCTCGGTAGAGCCGGTAAAGGCAATTTTTTTAATACCCGGGTGCTCTACCATAGCAGCACCCGTAGTGCCATCGCCTGTAATAATATTAACTACTCCGGCCGGAAGGCCTACCTTTTCGCATATTTCGGCAAACAGCAGAGCGGTAAGCGAAGTAAACTCTGCCGGTTTTAAAATAACCGTATTGCCCATAGCCAGGGCAGGAGCTATTTTCCAGGCCAACATTAACATGGGGAAATTCCAGGGTACAATTTGACCCACCACGCCAATTTCTTTGTAGTCGGGTAGTTCATTGGCCATTACCTGAGCCCACCCGGCATGGTGGTAAAAATGCCGAGCCACTAATGGAATATCAATGTCACGTGTTTCGCGTATGGGCTTACCGTTATCCATCGATTCCAGTACGGCAAACAAACGTGCATGTTTTTGGATTTGACGAGCCAAGGCATATAAATACCTGGCGCGGGCATGGCCACCTATAGCAACCCAGTTTTTTAATGCTTTTTCGGCTGCGTGTACAGCTTCATCCACATCCTTTTTATCCGAAAGCGGAATGGAAGCAAGTTTCTCCTGCAAGCAGGGGTTTACGCTATCCATGTATTTTTTAGATGCAGGAGCCACCCACTTACCATTAATAAATTGCTTAAAATGGGGGCTGTGTTTGGCTATCCATGCCAAGGCGGTGTCTTTCGACTCGGGGGCCGGTCCGTATTCCATTGATTCAAAAATTGAAGCTACACTCATTGTACTATATTTCTTAAGCCACCGGATGCCTGTAATAGGCCGAGTAACGTCCGGTAATAAAATGTTCTAATTGTCGTTCTATATCGGCCAGTAGGCCACTGGCACCAAATCTAAACAAATGGTTATTTAGCCACTCGTTGCCTAGTTCTTCTTTTATAAGGATAAGCCAAAGCAAGGATTCTTTAGCTTTACGAATACCACCGGCCGGTTTAAAACCTACCCGGTAGCCAATGCGTTCGTAGTAATCGCGAATGGCACGCACCATAACCAGGCTTACCGGCAAGGTAGCATTTACGCTTTCTTTACCGGTACTGGTTTTAATAAAATCGGCTCCGGCCATCATGCACACCTGGCTGGCTTTGGCTACATTGGTAAGGTTAGAAAGTTCTCCTGTGGCTAAAATTGTTTTTAAATGGGCTTCTCCGCAAGCCTCCCTAAAATCTTTTACTTCGTTATAAAGCGCTTGCCAATTACCGGTTAGCACATGCGCCCGGCTAATCACAATGTCTATCTCTTTGGCTCCGGCAGCTACCGAAGCTTTTATCTCTGCCACTTTTTGGTTATGAGGTATTTGCCCGGCCGGAAAACCCGTTGAAACAACAGCCACGGGTATGTTGGTGCCTGCCAAGGCTTTCAAGGCAGCAGGAATCAGGTTATGATACACACAAACTGCTCCGGTAGTAATGGGAGGCATCCCCAGGGCTTGTAATAGATCGGAACGTACCGGTTGCCTTGCTTTGGCACACAAGCGGCTTACATTTCCTTCGGTATCGTCTCCGGCCAGGGTAGTTAAATCTATGCAAGTAATGGCCTTTAGCAACCATGCAGCCTGCCATTCTTTTTTAACGGTACGCCTGGTACCCAGGGTGGCGGCTCGTCTTTCAACTGCACTTCGATTTATTTTAA
>JALWRJ010000135.1 GCA_026994125.1 Cyclobacteriaceae bacterium
TTATTCCGTTATCACTTGTGTTTGGAAAAATAACATATTTATTACCTGTAATTATTGCCTCAGCATTTGCTTCTTCGCTATCTCTAATAATTTTACATATACCAAGAGGTTTGGTACAACCAGAACTACCTATGACTCCAAACCATCTAAACCTTATTTTTGGTTTTGATGCAGCACTTGCTGACCTTAAATTATTCATATTATTTGAAACAGTTTCTGCTATTTGCTGGATTCAAGTTATAAATGCAACTTTCTTTTAGGCGATTAAAGGGGCAAAGTTACAATTGCAAAAAGTTTAAAAAGGAGGGGGTACCCCCTCCTTTTTAAACTTAAACCCTCTAATCTAAAAGTTACATTTATTAGTTGAATTTAACTAAAACTAAACCCTTTCAGGGCTTTTTTACACTGTGTGAAAACATGTCGGTTTCATGTGTCGATACTGACTTTATTAACAAAGTGCCATTTCTGCTAATTTTATGATTACTTTGTGCTAACTTAACAATTGTATGCATTTCAATATTTTTATTTCAGTTTGGTTGCTTTTAATGCCGGCCACCACCCATAAAAAGGTTTGGGGCTTTTTCGGGCACAAAAAAATTAATGAATTGGCTATTTATGTGCTTCCGGCTGAGTTGCAACCTTTTTACCGGGCGCATGCCAACGATATAATCAAATGGGCGGTGGCGCCTGACCAGCGTAGGTATGTAGTGGCCGAGGAAGGAATGAAACATTACATAGATTTAGATTTATACGATACCCTTCCATTGCCTAAATATTGGAACCAGGCCATTGAAAAGTACGGGCGCCCCTACCTGGAAGAGCGAGGCGTTGTGCCCTGGAACACCTATTTTGTGTATAGGCAATTGGTAAAAGCCATGAGTGCTCAACCCAAAGATTACCGTAGAATAATAAAATTATCGGCCGATTTGGGGCACTATGTGGCCGATGCGCATGTGCCGCTGCACACTACCAGCAATTACAACGGGCAGCAAACCGGGCAATTAGGCATACATGCCTTTTGGGAAAGCCGTTTGCCCGAGCTTTATTTTAATTCGTACGATTTATTTACCCCAAGGGCAACCTATATTAAAGATGTGCAAGCCGAAATGTGGACTACCGTAATGGAATCGAATGCATTGCTGGCCACTGTTTTTAGTACCGAGGAGGCGCTTACTCAACAACTGGGCGAAGATAAAAAATATGCCTATATGCAACGTGGTAAACGGGTAATGAGGATGCCTTCCGAATACTTTTCATCCAAGTACAACGAGCAAGCCGGAGGCGCAGTAGAACAGCGCATGCGTAAAGCCATTTACCGGGTAAGTTGCTTGTGGTATAGTGCCTGGATAGAAGCCGGGCAGCCTGTGTTAGAGATAGATAAAAAATTTATCTTACCGGCACCCGAACCGCCACCCCTGGAAGTAGAAGGGGTTAAAGTACGCGCCCACGATTATTAATCTAAACTAGCCTTCTGCTAAGTAAGGAGCAGTTGGCTTTTATGCAAAAAAGGGCAGGTCTTTAAGACCTGCCCTTAGGTTCTGATTAATCGGTATGCCGGACGTTTAACCCTTCTGTAATTACTTCTTGCTTAATTGATGGCGGATTTTATACCTTTCCTACCTTGAACCAATCTGCTTAATGGGCAATTACTATTTTTACCTGCTGCACCTGCTGCGAGTTTTGTAACCGTACTATGTATATGCCATTGGTCAAGCTGGCAACATCTAGCTCAGTGCTTTTGGGGTATAGTTGTACCTGTTGTAATTGTTCGCCTTTTAGGTTATAGATAGTTGCCCAAGTAAACATAGGATGCGTTTGCCATATTATCAATTGGTTATGAGCCGGT
>JALWRJ010000136.1 GCA_026994125.1 Cyclobacteriaceae bacterium
GTGTGCCTCCAGCCCCAGTGTTTTAGCGGCCAGTGCCAATGCCTGTGCATGGTTGCCCGAGGAATGAGCAACTACTCCTTTACTGCGTTGTTCTTTGCTTAATCGTAAAAGGGCATTCATGGCGCCCCTAATCTTAAAAGCACCTACTTTTTGGAAGTTTTCGCATTTAAAATAAACTTCAGCTCCTATAAGTTTATTAAAAAAAGAAGAGGTTAAAACAGGCGTTTTATGTATATATTTTGCAATGCGCTTGTGAGCACTTTCAATATTTTTTTGCGTGATGTCCATTGGGTTAGCAAACTTAAGTTATGGTTTTGAAATAACCCATCCGACAAGACCTAAAATTAAGGTACCCCACAGTTTCGTATGCTTAAATGCAGGTTACCTTTTCACATCCAACAGCCGGTTGGGTTCGCGGCCAAAGCCGTTTATTTTAATCTTGTTGTTATACAGTTGCACTACCGAAAAAGCGTTGCTTTTTTTACCCAGCACCATGGCCTGAAACGTAAGGTAGTGAATGCCCTTATGTTGGGCATAATTGCCAGGGTGGTCGTGCCCATTGAAGTACGCTTTTACCGAAGGGTGTTGCTCAAGCAAAGCCCTTACCTCCTTATCGTTCCACAGGGTTAAATCACCGGCCGGAAAAACCGGGAAATGTGCCAAAACCAAGGTTTGTAAACCCATTGAGTCCGCATGAGTTAAAGTAGCCTCCAGCCATTGCATTTGGGTGGAGCCCAAAGCTCCGTTCCAGGGTTTAGCTTGTGGCCTGCCTTTGCGAGCATAAAAATCCATGGCTTGTGTAGCTGTTAACACTTGCATGCTGTCGTTACTATGGTAAGGGCTAATATCGGTGCCATCCAACACCACAAACAGCCAGTTTCTTTTTTTTACTGTATAGTAAGGTTTGTGTAAATTTAAGGTTGTATAAACTTTCGATTTAAGGCTATCTGCTACACTAAATTCATGGTTACCCAACACATAATAGTAAGGCATGGTTACCTCGTTCATAATAGCGCATACGGGAGTGTAACTAGCAAAATCTCTATCGATAAAATCGCCCAGGTGAAAAACCAAATCAACAGACTCGCTATTAAAAGCAGCTACAGCTTGTTTTAATCGGGGGATGGCTTGTTTATAATCGTTATTCCATTGGGGGCTATAATCGCAGGCACAGTATTGGCAATCGGCTATAATACCAACCGTAATGGGGGGCGGCTCTGTGTGGCATGCCCAAGCTGCCAAACAACACCCTATCCAAACACTTATTTTATTCTTCACAAAACGACCCTTTAGCAATCCACAAAGTTTTAGACTCAAAGGTTATGCTACCCGATTGCGCCAACTCACTTTGGTTGATTACTTCCATACCGGAGGCCTCTTTTAATACCAATATACCCCCTTCGTTACTATCAAAGTAGCCCGCCATTATTAAATCTCCATTGCTTTTTAACCGGCTAATCAGGGCATCCGTAGAAACCTCTTTTTCTGCATTTACATTGGCCTTAAAGTTGGCTATTTCGTTACTGGCTTTATAGCGTACAAACAGGTAACTTACCATTTCATAATCGGCTCCTACCACGCAATTGCCCCCTTCGGTAGTTGTAAAAGGAAACATTTCTATTTTCCAACGGCCTGCCTTTACAGCGGGGTCGGTGTATAACCATTGGCGGGCGGTATCAACCGATGCTGTATTGAGTACAAACAAGCCTCCACCACCTTCAAAGGGGCCGGCATTAATAAGTTTACCTTGCGTACCTAGTGAAGCCATATTTTTAAAATGCAAGTCCATTAACCTTTGCACGGAATCTTCTGCTAACACCGGCTTATTAGGGTTTACATTTAAAAACACAAATACCCGGTCGAAGGTTTGTGCCTGTGCCATACCGGCCACCACTAAGGCCATTAAAAACAATCCTTTTCTCATAGTATTAGCCATTTAAGTAACATTGTTTACAAACTTTTTGTAAGCACATCCACCAACTTTTCAACATCGGCTCCTGTATTATACACATGAGGCGATACCCGGATGGAGCTACCACGCACCGACACAAAAATACGATGTTTTTCGAGTTCGCTTTTAAGTACATTCATAGCCAAGCCTGCCTTGCGGATACCAAATAAATGAGCCGTTCGGTAGGCTTGCTCTTCCACCCAAAACCCGGCACTTCGCAGGGTTTCCAGGGGCTGGGTTGTAATCTGTTTACAATACTGCTGAATGGCCTCAACGCCCCATTGGTTTAGTTGGTGCAAGGCCTGTAATAGCATGGGCACCAAAATAAAATTGCTTTGTTCGCCCACGGAGTAGCGCATGGCTCCTGGCTGATACTCCAAGTTATAATCCACCAGGGCGGCAAAGTTTTCGCTCTCAAACCGGTTAATCCAGTTTTGTTCAACAGGTTGCCCATTATCAAAGGCCGAGCCATAATAGGCCACGCCTAACCCATAAGGGCCCATGAGCCACTTATACCCAGCACACACCAGTGCATCAGGTTCAATGGTAGTTACATCAAATGGATGGGCGCCTACGCTTTGGGTGCCATCAATAATAAGCAATGCCCCTACCTCTCGGGTTTTGGCTCGTATAGCCACCAAATCGAACAGTGTTCCATCAGCCCAATGTGTATGGGGCATGGCAACCAGCCCCGTGTGGGAAGTAATACTTTCTAAAATAAGGTTATTCCAATTTTTGCCGCGCTCATACAGTGCTGTTGGAGCCGATACAGTAACTACCTTAGCCCCTTGGCTTTCTTCGAGTTCCAACCAAGGGTACACATTGCTCGGAAACTGTTCTTCTAACACAAGAATTTCCTTACCCTTTAGTGCTACATTTTTAGCCACATTGGCCATACCATACGATACCGAAGGCACCAGGGCAATGCGGTTGGCCGGGGCATTTATTAACGTACCAAAAGCCTGCTTTAGCTCGCTTACATCTCTAAAAAAATCATTGCCTGTTATGCTATAAGGACGCAGTTTTGCCTCTACTTGCTTTTTGCCTATGGCCGCTACACTCGTGAGCATGGGCGACATATAAGCACCATTGAGGTAGGTAACATCATCATCGAGCTGAAACAAGCCGGCTTGGTTATGCATAAGTAAAAGGTAATGCCAATAAGTATATTTTACACAAAGCATAAAGCTACACCTTACACCCCATAAAAGCAACTTACTCAACCATAGGATAAGTGCGCCTTTTTGTACAAACAAAGTGACAGAATGTCATTGCTCCACCTTTTTTTTAGCTTGGAATAGATTTTGCCATACCGCGGCTAAAGTAAAATTTGAGTGTACGCACGTTAAATATATGTTATTATGAAAGAGAAAGGAAGTATATCCATACACACCGAAAACATTTTCCCGATTATAAAGAAGTTTCTTTATTCGGATCATGAAATATTTTTAAGAGAACTAGTTGCCAATGCAGTTGATGCCACGCAAAAGCTAAAACGCCTGTCGAGCCTGGGCGAAGTTAAAACCGAAGTAAACCCCAACCCCCGGATAGAGGTATCGTTCGATAAAAAGAAAAAAACCATTACCATTGCCGACCAGGGCATTGGCATGACGGCCGAGGAAATAAAAAAATACATCAATCAAATTGCCTTTTCCGGAGCCACCGAGTTTGTTGAAAAATACAAAGACAAAGGCGATGAGCAGCAAATTATAGGTATGTTTGGCCTGGGCTTTTACTCGGCTTTTATGGTGGCCGACCACGTAGAAATAAACAGCCTTAGCTACCAGGAAGGAGCCAAAGCAGCCAAATGGAAATGCGATGGCTCTACCTCGTACGAGATTACCGAAAGCAAAAAGAAAGAAATTGGTACCGAGGTTATTCTGCATATAGCTAAAGATTCGGAAGAGTTTTTGGATGAGTTTAGATTAAAAGGCATCCTGGATAAATATTGTAAGTTTTTACCTGTTGAAATTAAGTTTGGCACCAAAGAAGAACAGGTGGAAGATGGCAAGGACAAAGAAGGAAAACCAAAATACAAATCGGTAACCGTTGATAATATCATTAACGAAACCCACCCCCTTTGGACTAAATCCCCTTCGGAGTTAAAAGACGAAGATTACCTGAATTTTTACAAAAGCTTATATCCGTTTAGCGAAGACCCCTTGTTTTGGATTCACTTAAATGTAGATTACCCTTTTAACCTTACCGGAGTACTGTATTTCCCTAAAATTAAAAAGGATTTTGAAATCCAAAAAAACAAAATTCAATTGTACTCTAAGCAGGTATTTATTACCGATGAGGTAAAAGACATTGTGCCTGAATTCCTGCAATTGCTGCACGGTGTTATCGACTCGCCCGATATTCCGCTAAACGTAAGCCGCAGTTACTTGCAGTCGGACAGCAATGTGAAAAAAATTAACAACCACATTACTAAAAAAGTAGCCGATAAATTGGCAGAGCTATTTAAGAAAGACCGCAAAGCATTTGAAGAAAAATGGGACGACATTGGCATTTTTGTTAAATACGGTATGCTTAGCGAAGACAAATTCTATGAAAAAGCTAAAAACTTTGGATTGCTAAAAAGCATAGACAACACCTACTATACCCTTGACGAGTACAAAGAAAAAGTTAGTGCAACCCAAACCGATAAGGATAAAAACCTGGTGTACCTTTATACCAACGATGAAAAGAAACAGCATTCGTTTATTCAATCGGCCACCAAAAAAGGCTACGATGTGCTTGAGTTTGATAGCTTGATAGACAGCCATTTTATCAACTTTTTGGAGCAAAAACTAGATAAAACACAACTCAAAAGGGTAGATGCTGATACCATTGATAAACTTATTCAGAAAGAAGAAGAAATAGCCAGTGTACTTTCTAAAGAGGAAGAAGAAAAGGTAAAAGGTATTTTTGAAAAAGCTATTAACAACCCCAACATGGCCGTTGCTGTGGAATCTCAAGCAGTAGATGAAATGCCCGTGCTAATTACGATGAGCGAGTTTATGCGCAGAATGAAGGATATGGCCGAAACAGGAGGCGGAGGAATGCCTATGATGGGGGGCATGCCCGATTCGTATAATGTAGCAATTAATGGCAACCACCCCATAATTGCCAATATTTTGAAAAAGAAAAAAGAAGCCGACCAGGTAAAACTTGCCAAACAGGCGTTTGACTTAGCCATGCTTTCGCAAAACATGCTAACCGGTAAAGACCTTACCGATTTTATTGAGCGCAGCGTAGAACTTATGGTCGGGAAAGCCAAAAAATAATTCATAACCATCATTGCGAGCCCGGTTACCAGGCGAAGCCATCTGAAATTATTAAGTACAGATGGCTTCATTCCTAAAAAAGGAATTCGCAATGATGTAATTGCTTACCTTTGCCCTATTGAACGCCATACAAAACCATAGCATAGAAGTACAGCATTTGGGCCTTATGGATTACCAAAAGGCGTGGGACTACCAGGAAAATCTTTTTAACCAGGTGGTAGCCACTAAACTTGGTAACCGGGATGTACCCGAAAACGAACAACAAGCTACCCCTAACTACCTGCTATTTGTAGAACACCCGCACGTGTACACCCTAGGCAAAAGTGGCAGCCCGGAGCATTTATTATTAAATAAGGAGGGCCTTAAAGAAAAAAATGCTACCTACTACAAAATAAACCGAGGAGGCGATATAACCTACCACGGCCCCGGCCAATTGGTGGTGTACCCTATTATAGATTTAAGCAATTTTTTTACCGATATACACAAATACCTACGGCTGCTCGAAGAAGCAGTAATATTAACATTGGCCGAATACGGTATTAAAGCAGGACGTATTGAAAAGTTTACCGGGGTATGGATTGATTTTGACCCGAAAGATAAAAAAGAACACGGCTACTGGAACCCCCGCAAAATATGTGCTATTGGGGTTAAAACCAGCCGTTGGGTAACCATGCATGGGCTGGCACTTAATGTAAACACCGACCTCAGCTACTTTGGTAATATTATTCCCTGCGGTATTGACGACAAAGCCGTAACCTCCCTGGCACAAGAGCTTGGCCATACCGTGGATATGAAGGAAGTACAAAGCAAATTAAAAAACCATTTGGTGCAATTGTTTAACATGACCGAAGCTTGATGAAAGCAGACTTGAAGCAACCCGAAAGCACCCATGTGGCTTTGGCAATAAAAGTAGATGAAAGCCTGGCAGAACCCTACTGGACCATCCATTTGGTAAACCAAAGTAACCTTATGCTAGAGCAAATTATGGTTACCGCTACCGGTTACAGCCCCAACCACTCCATTAAAACTTCTACCTTACGGCATAGGTTAGCCAACTTACCCCCAAAGAAAAGCCAACAAATAGAAGTGCTAAGCCCACAAGTTTTTGACCTACAAAACCAATACCTGGTAAGCTATTTTATTGACGGAAGACTATACGACAAAAAGTTTGTTATTAAAGCCGGTACCATTAAAAAAGGGTTATACGTATAGTTATAATGAAATTGCAGGTTAACTTCTACGCTTTAATTTAGTACATTAGCTTTAAAAAAGCTACATGCACCCTCCGTTATCAAAAATTTTAGTTGTTGATTGATATTGAAACCATCCGGAGCCACTGGTACTATAATGACATGCCCGAACGGCTCCAAAAACTATGGGACAATTAGAAAACTACTACACCATAACAATGCAATAGAAATACTATAATTTAGTATTTACTTTATTAGCTTTTTTAATCGTGTTATTAACTTGCTTATACTGATAATATTGAAAAGCAAAATACAAGGAAAGACATGAAATAATAATTAAAACCAATAAGTAAAACTTTTTTTTGTAACTCATTTTAAAAAGGGGTTAAATTGACACTTAAATATTAGAAAGAACAGAATGTTTTTTTAATAGGGAAATTTTTGTTGTTTCATCATTCCTCAAAAATGCTTTTTTAACCCATTCTACATAAGTTAAAGCATATATAAAATCTTTGTAGGGATATATTTTGAAGTATTTAATGCCTAAATTCATGTCATCTATTAATTGCCCACTTAATACTTTCTTTGTTCTTTTCGAATAAAATGCAACATTGATAGAAGTTCCTTTCATATATCCATCCTACTTACTCTTTTATTGGACTTCCTATTTGCGACCCTCCAGTGTAAGAATCACCATTTGGTGAGCCAATGCAGTTAGTTGTTTGCACACACCATCCAGGAATAATAGCAGAAGAAGTACAATATTGTGCAACATATGCACTGCAAGAGTTAGTACATTCATCATAAACTTCGCATACATACCAAACATCCATGCAAAACCATGTACTCCCACCGTTTTCACAACTACCTTCCACACTGTATGAACCAATTAGATTTAAAACAAAAATAATAAAGACAAAGAGCACCTTTTTCATAACTTTAGTTTTTAATGTTACAATATTTTACCAACAATAAAAAAAATCAAAAATACACAAGCAAATCATAATATTTTCTTAAAACTTCTCTAAGATTAATACTTGAATTAAAGCTGATAAATATGTACATTAGCTTTAAAAAAGCTACATGCACCCTCCGTTATCAAAAATTTTAGTTATTGATATTGAAACCATCCGGAGCCACCGATATTACGATGACATGCCCGAAC